>JBJTMW010000207.1:0-6205 GCA_046070715.1 Aquirufa sp.
GCATCTTTATTGATCTCATTCACTTCTTTCACTAAATACACTTTACTGCTTTCCGTGATGACTATTTGATGTAAATAGTTTTTATTGTAATCGGTCTGCCCCTCACTTTCAGCCAAAGGATGCGTCAATAATTCGATCAGACGCTCTAGTTTTGCTTTGGAGTTTGCCAAAGGTTGCAACTGAAACACCACCAAATATTCCATAAAGGACCAATACCAATTCAGGATATACAATAACATCCGGTGTTTATTCTCAAAATAACGATAAATCGACGCCTCCGTCGTATTCATTTCTTTGGCTAATTTCTTGAACGTAAAATGCTCGAAACCTAGCGTATGAATCAGGTCAATCGCATTTTTGACGATCTGCTTGCCTAAATCTGTACTTTCCGGATCCCGTACATAGATCTTTTCGTTGACTTTGAAACTGAGTGAATAATCCATTGGTTTACTTTTTTGAACAAGGCAAAGTTAACGATAGAAATACTAACACAAAAGATATTTTAACAATTATTAATGATAGTATTACTATTATTTAAAAAAGTATGTATAGTTTTGCATCAGAAAACGAATTCTTATGCAACAGATTAGTCCATGGAAGCGAGTGCAAGCCCTGATTCAGGATCATAAAAAGGAGGTCACGTCGATTTACTTGTTTTCGATTTTGGGTGGTATTGTGAATCTTAGTTTACCCCTGGGTGTCCAAACCATTATTGGATTAGTGATGGGCGCCACCATGGTGACGTCGATTTATGTGCTGATCTTTTTAGTCGTGTTAGGGGTTTTTCTGATGGGTTTATTCCAAATCAATCAGATGAAAATCATCGAGTCGATTCAGCAGAAAATCTTTGCGCAGTATGCCTATACTTTTGCAGATAAAATTCCGCGGTTAGATTTAAAGCAGATGGATAAATACTTTATCCCGGAAAAGGTTAATCGGTTTTTTGATACCTTGAATATTCAAAAAGGCTTCGCAAAGCTGCTGTTAGATATTCCTGTGGCAACGGTGCAGATTGTTTTTGGCATTATCCTCTTATCGCTATACCATCCGCTATTCATTATTTTAGGGGTTATTTTACTTCTATTGTTAGTATTGATTTTGTTTTATACGTCCCAAAAAGGGATCGAAACGAGTATCGAAGAATCGAATTATAAATATGCGGTGGCGGGTTTTTTTGGGGAGATGGCACGGACCATCAAGACCTTTAAATTTAGCCAAGGTTCTGATTTGAATTTGCAGAGAACCGATCAAAATGTAAGCGGGTATTTAGGCGCCAGGACGAATCATTTTCACGTGCTCCTGTTTCAATACAAATCACTCCTCTTTTTCAAGATAGCCCTCACAACGTTGATGCTGACTTTAGGTTCCTATTTGTTAATCAACCAGCAATTAAACGTAGGAGAATTCGTGGCGGCTGAAATCGTCATCATGTTAGTGATAGGAGCGGTCGAAAAACTTATTATTAGCTTGGACAGCGCTTACGATGTGATTACCGGTTTGGAAAAATTAGGTAGTGTAACGGATAGCCCAATGGAAAAAAGTGGAGATTTAGTGCTAGATACGACGAAGGGTATTGAAATCGATATGCAGCATTTTAGCTTCGAGTTTGAGCCGGGAAAACCGGTCTTAGATTCCATTGATTTACACATCGAGTCAGGTGAAAAAATCCAAATCGTGGGACCAGAAGGCTCTGGGAAGTCGTTGTTTATGCGCATTCTAACGGGTAATTATATCGATTTTAGAGGTACTTTATTACTAAATAAGGTTCCCATCAAAAACTATAGCTTAACGAACTTGCGCAAGCACACGGGAATCTTATTACAAGATCAGGAGATTTTTGGAGGGACTGTTTATGAAAACATCAGCTTGGGGAAAACGGAGATTACGCCATCCCTGATTTTGGAAACAGCCAAAGAAATCGGTGTGGCAGATTTCCTAAATCATTTTCCGCTGGGCTTTGATTCCTACATCGAACCCATAGGCAAAAAAACACCGCAAACCATCGTGAAAAAAATCTTATTTCTTCGCGCACTTTGTGGAGATAAACGCCTGCTGTTATTAGAGAATCCGTGGAATGGTTTAGAGGCAGAATTAGCGGAAAAACTACGCGCTTATTTGTTACACAAATCGAACACGACGGTGATCATTTCAACAAATGATCCCGCTGGTTTTGAACATAAATTAGTGATCAAAAATGGAAAAGTTTAAGTCATTTAATCAGGTTTATCTACGCGATAAAGGGCCAGCGACTAAGCCTTGGCTAATCGGATTAGGCCTCATTTTAGTGGGTGTGCTTTTCCTGCCTTGGACACAAAATATTCGTTCTAAGGGGCAAATCACCAGTCTTTACCAAGAGCAAAAGCCTCAAAAGATTTATAGCCCCATTGCGGGCAAAATCAGCCGCTGGTGGGTGAAGGAAGGAGACTTTGTGGAGCAAGGGGATACGCTCGCGAAAATCTCCGAGATCAAAGCTGAGTACTTAGATCCCAAACTAATTTCCAGAACCCAGGAGCAACTAGATGCGAAGAAAGGGACGGTTTCTTTTTATGAACAAAAGGTAAAAGCCACCGAAGATCAGATCGCTAATTTACGTTCTTCCAAAACCTTAAAGCAGGATCAATTAACGAATAAGATCACTGCTCTGCAGCAAAAGTTAACGGGGGAAAAAGCAGAATTTGAGGCAGCGTCGAACGAATATAATTTAGTGAAAGACCAGTTCGAACGCAACCAAAAAATGTTCAAAGAAGGCTTGATTTCACAGACACAATTTCAGCAACGCAATGCGTCCATGCAGAATGCATTAGCGAAAAAAACCACCGCTGAAAACAAAGTAAATCAGACCCTACAAGAGATTCAAAACACGAAAATTGAGTTGCGCGGAGTGGACCAGGAATACAGCGAGAAAATGAACAAAGCGGAGGGGGAAAAATTCCAAAGTTTAGGCATGATCGAAACCGGAAAAGGGGACGTCGCTAAATTGGAAAATCAAGTGGCGAGTTATACCATTCGAGATGGAATGTACTACATTTTAGCCCCGCAAAGTGGCCAGGTGATCAATGCGAAAAAAGCGGGTATAGGGGAGATTCTGAAAGATGGGGAAGAGCTATTAACTATCGTTCCACAAAATACACACTATGCCGTGGAAATGTATGTACGTCCGGTAGATTTGCCACTGGTGTCTCCTGGACAGGATGTACGCTTTATTTTTGACGGTTTCCCGGCGATTATTTTTGCGGGAGGTTGGCCGGATCAGAGCTTTGGAACATTTGCCGGAAAGGTACGTGCCGTGGAAAATAACATCGATGAGAAAGGGATGTTCCGCGTAATCGTCGTGGAAAATCCGAAAGAGAAAAAATGGCCTAAACAAATTAAAATGGGCGCCGGTGCGCAAGGAATTGCGCTATTAAATGACGTGCCCCTTTGGTATGAATTATGGCGAAATATTAATGGCTTCCCAGCCGATTTTTATACGGTAAAAAAGGATGAAAAATAGTCTACTTGTTTTCTTGTTTCTTAGCTTTGCCAGCTTTGCTCAAACGCCCGTTTTATATCCCGAGGCGTTTTTGAAAATCGTGCAAACCTACCACCCGCTCGCGAAGCAGGCGAGCATCGGTGTGCAGAAATCGGAGGCACAAATTTTACAAGCGCGCGGCGGATTTGACCCCGTGTTGAGTCATTATAGTACGCAAAAAACCTTTGACGGAAAGAACTATTATGAATACCATGCGCCGGAAATAAACATTCCTACCTGGTACGGAATCGAGCTTAGTTCTGGGATGGAAAACCTAGGTGGCTCGCGCCTAAATCCGAACCAGACTTTAGGAGAAACCAGCTACCTGGGAATCAGCGTTCCGCTAGCGAAGAATCTATTTATGGATCAACGCAGGGCGAGTTTACAGCAGGCAAAATTGATGAACAAGATGGCTTTGCAGCAGCAACGCAGTGTGCTAAATGAGCTGTTTTCAGAGGCAATGGCAGCGTATTGGAATTGGGTGAAAAGCGTGCGCGTTTTGAAAATTGTGGACCAAAACTTACAGATCGCCACCGCCCGTGTTTCCTTCGTGAAACGCAGCGTGGAATTAGGCGAGCGGCCTGCGGTCGATACCTTGGAAGCTACGACACAGCTACAGTATTTTGACAACCTCTATCAAGCAAAATGGCTTGAAAGAGAAAATGCGCGACTTTCCCTTTCGGTCTATTTGTGGCAAGAGAATAATACTCCGATGGAATTGCCTACGCAAGTGCAGCCCGCAGAAGTGAAAAATGAAATGGCCTGGATCGCAGACTTTGATCTAAACCTTAGCTCTCTTTTAGAGAAAGCTTACGCAAACCATCCCGATTTAAGTGCGTATCAATACAAAATCGAAGGCTTGCAAGTGGAGAAGAAATTGAAGTTCCAAAGCCTACTACCTAAACTCGACGTCAGCTATAATGCCTTGTCCAAAGGCCTCACTCCAAGTCTAGAGGCGAGACCACTTTTCGAAAATAATTACCAATACGGGATCAAATTTGAAATGCCTCTTCGCCTATCAAAAGGCCGCGCAGACTATGCAATAGCTAAACTAAAAATTCAAGAAGAGTCGCTTAATCTAGCGCAGAAAAAGCAACAGATTCAAGTCAAAGTCAGCTACTACGCTAACCAGGCAGAAAGTTTGAAAAAGCAGATTCAGACTCAGGAGAAGGCTTTAATAAACTACCAAGCTCTCGTAAAAGCAGAAGAAACCCGTTTTGCACAAGGGGAATCTTCTCTTTTCTTAATCAACATCCGCGAAACAAAAGCGATGGAAGCGGCAGAGAAATTAACCGAACTAAAGGCCTACTTATTCAAAACGATTTATGCTTTGCAAGCAAGTGCAGGGGTATTAATTTAGGATTATTGGGCGTACCTTTGCGTCTTCTAAAAATACCCCTTCTGTAATGCCTCATTCTGCGAACCGCACAAAAATCATCTTAATACTCGGAATCTTGTCAGCGATTGGACCTTTGTCCATCGACATGTATTTACCGGCATTCAAAAATATCGCTTTAGCGCTGAACTGCTCGCAAGAGGAGATGGGTTACACGCTGTCTAGTTTCTTTTTTGGGATTTGTGTGGGACAATTAATTAGCGGTCCGCTCTTAGATCATTTTGGTCGGAAAAATGTCCTATACATCGGTTTATCAATTTATGTGTTGAGCTCCATTGCCTGTGCCTTTTCGACTTCCGTAGAAATGTTAGTGGTTTTCCGCTTGTTCCAAGCGCTGGGTGGAAGTGTGGGCATGGTGGCGCCTAATGCGGTGATTCGGGAGACTTTTGAGGAAGCAGAACGGCCTAAAATCATGTCCTTGATGATTTTGATTTTAGGTGTTTCCCCTATTTTAGCCCCGTCTTTGGGGAGTTTATTATTAGTGACTGCGAGCTGGAAAGCGATCTTTTTAGTCCTGGCTTTTATCTTATTAGTGATCATCTTCTTGATCAAAACATGGTTACCCGAAAAGACGAATCGCGAACATGGCGGCCCGTTCCGAATCACGACCATCTTGAAGGCTTACAAGGCCCTATTTAAAGAAAAGGAATATTTAGTTTTCGCCTTTACGGGTGCTATCGGCGCCGGCAGTATTTTCACCTTTGTAGGGGGAGCGCCTTTGACCTTCTTGACGTATTATCAGGTAGATGAGTCCAAATTTGGTTTCATTTTTGCGATTGTGGCGTCTGGGATTATCTCTGCTAGTCAATTGAATCGGGTGGTATTAAAAAAGTATTCGAGCTTACAGATCTTGAAAGTGACCTTGCCTACACAATTAATTTTGGGCATTCTATTGTCCGTTTTAGCGAAGTTAGATCTACTAACGATGGAATTGAATATCGGCTTATTGTTCTTAATAATGGGCTGCCAAGGTTTCAATTTCCCAAATGTGGCAACATTAGCGCTGAAACCCTTTCATCGTGGCGCTGGAACGGCATCTGCAATGTTGGGATCTATACAAATGGCATGGGGGGCGGTTTGTTCTGTACTCGTAGGCTTGCTTTTTGACGGAACGCCTTTCACAATGGCCATCATCATTTTCGGCTGTGCGGCGCTAGCGAATATGATTCTATTTGGAATAGGACGGAAGATAGTTAAGAGGTAAGAGTTAAGAGGTAAGAGGTAAGAGGTAAGAAGTAAGAGGTAAGCGTGATGGCAGAAAAAACTACTGGCGAATAGCAAAGAACTCAAGGTTTTTT
>JBJTMW010000208.1:0-5515 GCA_046070715.1 Aquirufa sp.
ATTTTCTGGTGGAATGGCTTGTTCATTTTAGTTCGTGGTCTGCTTATTGGAAACGGCCTTGCCTTCCTGTTTTGCTACCTGCAATCAACCTACCACCTGATCCCGTTGGATCCAGAAAGTTATTACATGAGTAGCGTGCCCATTGAATGGGATGCGGCCACCTGGGGAATCGTCAATGCACTGACGATTGTTTTAGTGAGTTTTATGATGTCCATTCCTACCCTATTGATCACTAAAATTGAGCCAACCGAGGCCTTGAATTTCAAAAATTGATGTTGAAAAAACTCTTATTCCTGCTGAGCTTTGTTTACAATGTAAACGCACAAGGTAGCCTCCGCTATGTCATTGACTTGAATCGACTTGAAAACGATCGCTTACAAGTGGAGGTGAAATTACCGCAGGGAGTTAAAGAGTTTTGTTTTCCCAAAATGGTTCCAGGAACCTATGCCATTTATAATTTTGGTCGCTATGTGAGCAATATGCAAGCCTTTGATGCCACAGGAAAAGTTATTTCAGTTGTTCGCAAAGACACGAATACGTTCTCTATCAATAATGCCTCTCGCCTCAGCTACGAAGTGGATGACACTTGGGAGAGCCCAGAGATCAAGGGGACCTATATTTTTGAGCCTGCAGGCACGAACTTTCAGGCAGATACCTTGTTTGCCTTGAATACCCATGCGCTTTTGGGGTATATTAAAGGACATGAGCAAATGCCCGTATCCTTGCAATTGAAAACACCGAAAGGTTTAGTGGCCTCTTCTTCCCTACTCCCCAAGGCTGGCAAATACGTAGCCTCCTCCTACCAGAAATTAACCGATGCCCCCATTTTAGTGGCCGCGGCTGATACGGTTCACCTCCAAGTGGGCAATACAGATATTCTGATTTCTGTTTATTCCCCTAATGAAAAAATAAAGGCTTCTGAAGTGGCAACGCAATTGAAACCATTGCTGAAAGCTCAACTTGCTTATTTAGGTGGCCGGTTCCCCGTGAATAATTATGCCTTTTTGATTGTGATGTCAGCTCACCTGAAGAATGGAAGTTATGGGGCATTAGAACATGCGCAGTCCTCTTTCTATTATTTACCCGAAGACTCTATTGCTGTCATGGGCCCGATCATTCGGGATGTAAGTGCCCATGAGTTCTTTCATATCCAAACTCCCTTGAATCTACATTCAGCAGAGATTGGAAACTTTGATTTCCAAAATCCTCAGATGTCGAAGCACCTTTGGCTCTATGAGGGTTTGACAGAATATGCGGCTCAACACATGCAGTTACAAGGTGGATTGATCAGTCTTCCACAGTTTTTGGAGCGAATGACGGAAAAATACCGTTCCAGTAATTTTAGTTTTGACAAGGATATTCCATTCACGAAAATGAGTAAGGGAGTATTAACCAAGTACAAAGAAGAGTATGGGAATGTGTACCAAAAAGGAGCTTTGATTGGCCTTTGCTTGGACTTATACCTCCGGAGCGAAACCCATGGTCGCTATGGAACGCAACAACTTATACGCGACCTGTCTGCTCGTTTTGGACCGGACAAATCCTTTGCAGATGACGAGTTATTCCAACTCATTGCGGAGACAACCCAGGTGAAAGGAATCGAACAATTCTTTTCACATTATGTCAGCGGTAGTAAAGAATTACCGCTTGCCTCTTTATTACCCAAAATCGGATGTGAATTACACAGTATCGATAGTAAAAAAGACAAAGTCGCCTTTTTAGAGGCGATGAAACAAGAATTGAAGGAAATAAAAAATCCAAGCCCCTCACAATTAGATCTGAGAAAGGCTTGGATTAATCCTTAGATAGATTGCGCTTCTACTACCGCAATCGCCACCATATTCACGATCTCGCGAACAGAGGCGCCCAGTTGTAAGACATGCACGGGTTTACGCAGACCTAACAAAATAGGCCCGATATACTCGATATCTGCGGCTTCTTTCAACAAGTTATAGGCAATATTTGCCGAAGATAAATTAGGGAAGATCAACGTGTTAGCTGTGTCATTTCCTAAAGTCGCAAACGGATAGTTTTGTTGTCTTAGTTCCTTGTCAAACGCTAAGTGTGCCTGCATCTCCCCTTCAATCACCCAAGTCGGATGTTTTTCTTGTAGGATATGCGTGGCTGCTCGCATCTTTAATGCGTCGTCTCCATCGGCTGAACCAAAGTTCGAGTAAGAGAGCATCGCAATCTTTGGCTTTAAATTAAAGCGTTCAACCGCCTCCGAAGTCAATTCCGTAATCTCCACGATATCGGCTACCGAAGGCGAGAAGTTGATCGTGGTATCCGAGAAGAACAAAGGTCCTTGCTTACTCAATAACAAGTACATACCCGCCACCTTCGTTACACCCGGCTTTTTACCGATAATCTGCAAGGCGGGACGAATAGCGTCTGGGTAGTTTTTGGTCAAACCAGAAATAACGCCATCCGCGCGATTCGTTTCTAACATCATCGCCGCAAAGTAATTACTCTTGCGTACCTGCTTCTCTGCCTCCCACTTCGTGAATCCACGGCGCTTGCGCTTTTGGTAAAACAATTCTGCGAATTCTGCTAATAGGTCCGCATTATCTGGGTGCTTGAAATCAAAGATCTCAATATCACCTAAATCGATGTGGTGCTCTTCGCAGATCGCATCGATATTTGCCTTCCGCCCTAACAGAATTGGCTTTGCAATTCCCTCGTCCAATACCTCGCGAACGGCTTTCAATACTTTCAAGTTCTCCGCCTCAGCGAATACAATCCGTTTCGGTTTCGACTTAGCCCGTTTCAGGATAAACTTCATCACTTGGTTATCTAGTCCCAAGCGCTTCGCTAATTGATTCTCGTAGACATCCCAGTTCTTAATCGGCTTCGTTGCTACCCCTGATTCCATCGCCGCTTTAGCTACCGCCATCGAGATGGTGGTAATTAAACGCGGATCAACCGGCTTAGGAATAATGTATTCAGGGCCAAAGCTTAATGATTTCTCATTATAGGCCAAATTCACAATATCAGGTACAGGTTTCTTAGCTAAGCAGGCCAAAGCTTTGGCCGCCGCCAATTTCATCTCATCATTAATCTCTGAAGCACGTACGTCCAAGGCACCTCTAAAGATGAACGGAAAACCTAACACGTTATTCACTTGGTTAGGGAAGTCAGAACGACCCGTCGCCATAATCAAATCTTCACGTACCGCTTTGGCCTCTTCATAACCTATCTCCGGCGTCGGGTTCGCCATCGCAAATACAATCGGATTCGCAGCCATAGTCGCCACCATCTCCGGTTTCAAGATCCCTCCTACCGAAAGACCTAGGAAAACATCCGCTCCCTTCATCGCCTCAGCTAAAGACGTATTTCTACCGGCTTTACCCGCTAATGGGGCTAGATAGCGATTCAGATCCGGACGGTCTTCAGACACTAATCCATCCTTATCGAAAATATAGAAATTCTCGATGCGCGCACCGAGCTTTAAATACAATTTAATACAAGAAATAGCCGCAGCTCCAGCCCCCGATATCACAAATCTTGTTCCCTCAATTTTCTTATCAACGATTTCCAAAGCGTTCAACAGCGCCGCAGAAGATATAATCGCCGTTCCGTGCTGATCGTCGTGCATGATCGGAATCTTCAAACGCGCTTTTAATTTCTCTTCGATCTCAAAGCATTCCGGGGATTTGATATCCTCCAGATTAATTCCTCCAAAAGTCGGTTCCAAGCGCGCTACCGTATCCACGAAGTCATCTGGATCTGTCACGGCTAATTCAATATCAAAAACGTCAATATCAGAGAATACCTTGAAAAGAACCCCTTTTCCCTCCATCACCGGCTTACTCGCTTCTGGTCCGATATTACCTAAACCTAAAACGGCGGTACCGTTCGAGATCACGCCGACTAAATTTCCTTTGGCCGTATAATCGTATACTTTCTCTACATTACTCGCAATTTCTAAACAAGGCTCAGCCACACCCGGCGAATACGCTAAAGACAAATCGCGCTGAGTTGCGGTTGATTTTGTGGGTTTTACTTCAATTTTGCCAGGTTTCCCTCCTGCATGATACTCGAGCGCATCTTCTCTTAAAATGGATGAAATAGACATATATGATTAATTTGTTGATTGTTCTGATTCAAATTCCCCCTCGTGCTTCGCTATCCAGACTGTCGCCACTCCATTCCCTATAAAATTTGTGATCGCGCGTGCCTCTGACATAAAACGATCCACTCCCAGCAATAAAGCCAGGCCTTCCACAGGAATCACTTGCAATGCACTTAAGGTAGATGCCAAAACGACAAAGCCGCTTCCTGTCACACCGGCAGCCCCTTTGGACGTCACCATCAAAATGCCCACAATCGTTAGCATCTGTTCCCAGGACAAATGTACGCCATAAACTTGGGCTAAAAACAAGGTAGCCATCGATAAATATATACTCGTACCATCCAAGTTAAACGAATAACCCGCCGGTACCACCAGACCCACCACGGACTTCGAACAGCCCATTTTCTCCAATTTATGCATTAAAGAAGGCAAAGCCGCCTCCGAAGACGAAGTCCCTAAAACCACTAATAATTCATGTTTGATATAGCCCAAAAACGACCAAATGCGTTCCCCACAACTGCGCATAATAAATCCCAATACCACAAAAACGAAAATCCCCATCGTCACATAGACCGTTAGCATCAGTTTCGCCAGAGGAATCAGGGAATGTATTCCAAACTTCCCAATGGTGAAGGCCATTCCGCCCAACGCTCCCAATGGCGCTAAATACATCACCACCTTCAAACCCTTAAATACCCAATGAGAAGCCTGCTGCATCCCCGCAATCATCTTCGCCTTTCCTTTCACGTAGTTCAAAAAGATCCCAAAGAAGATCGAGAAACCCAATACCTGCACCGTAAAGTTTTCTTTCAAAAAGCCGATCCAGGAGAATCCTGCCGCCTTCTGCGTGTATTTAGAAATATCCCCTCCCGCAATATCGTCTCTGATGACTCCGATTCCGGGTTCAATAATCGTAGATACCGCTAATCCAATTAATAGGGCAACCGTTGTCACCACCTCAAAATAAAGCAAAGCCTTACCACCCACTCGACCTACCTTTTTCAGGTTTCCCATATTAACGATGCCTAAACTGATCGTCAGAAAGATGATAGGGTTGATAAAAAGTTTCACTAAACTGATAAAAATACCACTAAACAATTCGCTAAGTGTGGGCCCGAAGCTTAATTCCGCTCCCAGCAGATTATACGTAAATTTCGTATCTAAGACTTTCAACAAGGCAAAATCAGGAGCAAAATGTCCCACAAAAACGCCTAAAAGAATGGACAATAAAACCCAAAATGTCAGGTTCTGAAAAATATTTAGTTGTTTCATTCGTTAAGGTTCGGTTGATAAACAAATGTAAGAATTATTAAGAAAAATCATCGCTTGTGATTCTGCCTATATTTCCCGAATTTTGTAGGCTCATTCCCTTTCGATAAAAATACAGATGTCAGAAAAAATCAAATGCCTTATTATCGGTTCTGGCCCAGCCGGATATACCGC
>JBJTMW010000209.1:0-3992 GCA_046070715.1 Aquirufa sp.
CGACGAGGTTCACCCTTCGATGGCAGAAGGGCTAACGAATCTAGGATTCGAGGTGGAGACGCGTACCGATTTATCGCTTGATGAGTTTGTCACGATTTTACCTTCTTTTGAAGGCTTAGTCGTTCGAAGCAAGTTCAAAATCACGGCAGAAATCTTAAAAAACACTTCTTTAATTTTCATCGCGCGTGCAGGTGCAGGACTCGATTTACTGGATGTAGATGCCTGCCTATCCCGAGGAATCGCGGTTTTCTCCGCAAACGAAGGAAATTCAGACGCGGTGGCGGAACATGTAATAGGACAGTTATTATCTCTTGCACACAAACTCCATACGTCGGACACCGAAGTGCGGCATGGATTGTGGGAAAGAGAAGGAAATCGCGGATTTGAATTAAAAGGAAAGACCATCGGTCTCATCGGATATGGAAACATGGGTAAAGCGGTCGCTTCACGCCTTTCTTGTTTCGGAATGAGCATTTTAGCCTATGACAAATACGCCCCATCGACAGATTACCCAGCCACAATGGATCAAATTTTTGAACGGGCTGACATCTTGAGTTTACATATTCCCTTGACTTCTGAGACGCGTGGGTTAATTTCCACTGAGTTTTTAGATTCGTTCAAGAAGTCCATTATAGTGATCAATAGTTCCCGCGGGCCCATTGCACCACTGGAGCCCTTGTTACACGGTTTACGCTCAGGAAGAATCAAGGGGTTAGCCTTAGATGTGCTGCCGAACGAAAAATTGTCTACTTGGTCACCGGTTGAAAAAGAGCTTTTCGCCGAAATCGCCGCTTATCCTGCAACCATATTTAGCCCACACGTAGCGGGTTGGACAACAGAGAGTTATTATAAAATCAACGAGGTTTTACTCGAAAAAATAAAGTTGCATTATTCGCTATGAATTACCCCCTAAATCTTGCCGAAAAACTGGGTTTCAACCAGGTTAAAGAGGAAATTAAGCAACTTTGCTTAAGTCCAATGGGGCTGGAATTTGCGGACAAAATGCGTTTTTCAGACCGTTTCCCTTTGGTCAAACAATGGGTGGAACAGGTCGATGAGATGAGCCGTATTTTGGGCGAGCACGGTGGCGAATTTCCGCAGACGGATTACTATGATTTACGTTCTTATCTAAGTCCACTGCAGCTGGAGGGCCATTATTTGTCAGCAGATGAATGGAGAGATTGGCAACGCGCGTTAACGGTTTTGTATGAAACCATTCGTTTTTTCGCAGCAATTGACTCAACTGAATACCCTGAAATACATAAAATCACCCAGCATTTTCTAGCCAAAGGCGCAGAAAGCGATGGGAATTTCAGACAAATCATTCCGATTATTCAGGATTTGGACCGCGTATTTGATGTAAACGGCCAAATCAAGGAGACTGCCTCCCCTGCTTTAGGCGATTTACGACGTAAGCGGATTGCAGAGGAACAAGGTTTGCGGAAGAAACTCGATTCGTATTTAAGCCAGGCCTATAAAGAGGGCTGGGTGAGCAAGGATTTCTCTCTAACCTTGCGTAACGGCCGGATGGTGATTCCACTGGCGGCAGAGCATAAGCGAAAGATAAAAGGTTTCGTTCAGGATGAATCAGATACGGGGAAAACCGTCTTTTTAGAGCCCGCAGATGCGCTGGCGATGAACAATGAGATCAAGTCTTTGGAATCAGCCGAACGTCGCGAAATCATTCAGATTTTATCGAAACTGTCGGATCGCATTCGACCTTTAACGCCTTTTTTAGCCCACGCCTTTTCATGGCTAGGTTTGATCGATTTTATTCGGGCCAAAGCCCTCTGGGGAAGTGCCCATAAAGCCATCAAACCTACGTTTATTCAAGATAAACCGATCGTCAATTGGACCGACGCAAGGCACCCATTATTGGAAAAATCGCTCGAAAAAATAGGCAAAAAGATTAAACCACTAACGATTAGATTAGAGGACGACCGCCGCATTATGGTCGTTTCTGGCCCCAATGCCGGTGGTAAATCAGTGACTTTAAGCACGGTTGGGCTATTGCAATTCTTATTTCAATCCGGCTGTTTAGTTCCTTTAGCAGAAGGTAGCACGATGGGGTTCTTCTCCCAACTCTTCTTGGATATGGGAGATGAACAAAATCTAGAAAACGAACTAAGTACCTATTCATCGCACTTAAGTAATATGCGGCACTTCTTGCAGCATGTAAACGAGAAGACGTTGATTTTAGTCGATGAGTTTGGTACCGGAACTGAGCCCTCTTTAGGGGGAGCCATTGCGGAATCCATCTTGGAGAAACTGGCAGATAAAGGTTGCTATGGAGCGATTAACACCCACTTTGGCAACTTAAAAAGCCTTGCAGATCGTCAAAAAGGCCTTTTCAACGCCGCAATGCGCTACGATACCGAGCACTTGGAACCCCAATTCATTTTGGATATGGGTAAACCGGGAAGTTCCTTTGCCTTTGAAATTGCGCAAAAGATTGGTTTACCGAAAGCCATTATCGAAAATGCGCGCAAGAAATTGGGCAAAAAACAGGTCGATTTTGACAAGTTATTGCTGGAAACGGAGACGGAGAAGCAGATTTGGGAGAGTAAGAATGCTAGTTTAGCACTCGCAAATGAGCAGGCTCAATCCATCAAGGAAAACTACGAACGTCTGAAAAATCACGTTCAGGAAGAGCAGAAAGCGATGTTAAATGCGGCGAAAGCTGAGGCGAAAAAGATCATTCAAGAGGCGAATCAGCGCATTGAACAAACGATTAGACAAATTCGCGAAAAAGAGGCTGATAAAGAGAAGACGAAGGAATTACGCGCGGATTTAGAGCAATTTGTACAGAAAGAACTAAAAACGGTAGCGCCTTTGAAAGTCGTTTCAGAAACGCCCGGTATCGTTTATGCTAACTCCCCCATTGCTGTGGGCGATTGGGTGGTGATTAAAGGAAGTGGTGACGAACCTACTTTGGGACAAATCATGGAACTCAAAGGGAAAGACGCAGTCATTTCTTTAGGAGCCATTCGCAGTACGATCAAACTGAATCGCCTCCAAAAAATCGTCGCTCCTAAACAACAAAAGAAAAGTACAGCCCCTCTTCGCGGGATCGATATCAATGATCGAATGGCCCAATTTCAGCTCAAACTGGATATTCGTGGGAAGCGCGGTGAGGAAGTTTACGTCATTTTAGACCAATACATCAACGATTGCCTTCTATTAGGCGTTCCAGAAGTTCAAATTTTGCACGGAAAAGGCGATGGAATTTTACGAACTTTAATTCGCGAACAATTAAAGCGATACCGAGAAATAAAAAACATCACTGACGAACACGCAGACCGTGGCGGTGCGGGAATCACCATCGTTTCTTTTAAATGATCCGTTTATTTGCCTCTCTTTTTGCCCTCTTCTTCTTGAGTAGCTGTATGCTGCAATATGCCGCTGGCCTAAGCCAAATTCAGCAAGAAAAATACAAAGAGGCGACGTATAACTTTTCGGTGGCTTTGACAAAAGACCCCAAAAACCCTGAAATCTACTTCGCCAGAGCCTTTTCCCGAGGATCGATGGAAGAATATTCGGGTGCCATTTCAGACTTAACCAAAGCCATCCGCCTTGATTCCACAAATGCAGATTACTTTTTCTATCGGGGCTATTTCAAATCAAAACTAGGGAACGACAAAGGGGCGATCCGCGACTTCTCCAAATCAATCATTCGCTATCCTTATTATGCAGAGACCTATTATAATCGGGGAATAAATCTGATGCATTTAGGTCTGATCGAAGATGCTTGCCTGGATTTTAAGACGGCGATTGAATTGGGGGATACCTTATCGTTGAAATACAAAGCTTCGCTTTGTAGATAAGAGAGTATAGAGTAGAGAGAGGAGATGATGGTGAATGGTAAATGGTGAATGGTAAATGGTGGAGCTATTTGCTTTGAAAGCGTCCGAAAATTCGTGTTATTTGTAGCTTATTTTTAAATTTTAACGATTCATTATGTCTATTGCAAAAACCGGCGACAAGGTTGCCGT
>JBJTMW010000210.1:0-5976 GCA_046070715.1 Aquirufa sp.
CATTCCAGTAGATGAAAAGGGACGTATTCGCATCGACGATTGGGAAATGAATCCAGAAGTTCAAAAAGAAGTGGCTGAATTATGGAAAGGAGCTACAACAGAAAACTTGACTGCTATTGGCGATTTAGCTGGATATAAATCGGATTTCTTAAACTTATTTGGCTTCGGAATTGATGGCGTAGATTACGCTGCGGAGGCGAACGAACTGGTGGAGATTCCGGGTTTGATTACGGTAGTGAAATAAACGAAAAGCCATCTGAGAGGATGGCTTTTTTTATGAGTAAATGAACATCTTCGAACGCATGCGTGCCGGCGAAGTTTATTAAGCAGATAGATTAGCCCGTTATTTTACTTTAATGCCACTAAAGTAAAATAAGTAAACTGGTTATTTTACTTTCCGCCTAACCACTCATCCTTTTTTGAGCCGACAACTAATTGAGATTGTGTAGTTTTGTGCTATGATTAAATCAATCTCCCTCAGTGTACTATTTCTACTCAGCTTTGTAGCCATAGGTCAAAATCGCGTACAGATTCAAGGAAAACTGGTTGATACTAGTGGAAATCCGTTGTCACAAGCGACGGTGATGCTGTTATTGCCTAAAGATTCGTCGCTCGTTAATTTTGGCCGTGCGAATGAACAGGGGGCCTTTGTCTTTAAAAATGTCAAACGACAGCCCTATTTATTGAAGGCCTCTTATGTGAGTTTTGTACCCCTACAAGTGGACGTAAATCCAACGCAAGAAGAGTCCGTTAATGTAGGTGCTCTGACGATGAAACCGATTTCCAAAGAACTGTTCGAGGTAGTCGTGCGGACGGCCAAAGCGCCACTGAGCATCCGTGGAGATACAATTGAATACAATGCAGGATCCTTTAAAGTGCCACCCGGGGCTACCGTGGAAGACTTACTACGAAAGCTTCCTGGGATGGAAATCGAGGCGGATGGAAGTATTCGAGCACAAGGTCAAACGGTGAAAAAAGTGACGGTGGATGGGCGTAGTTTTTTTGGGTCTGATCCGAAATTAGCGACCAAAAATATTGCCGCCGATGCGATTCAAAAAGTACAAGTTTTCAATGGGAAAACAGAAGCAGCCAAGGTGACTGGCATCGATGATGGGAAGAAAGAGAAGACGATTAATTTAGAGTTAAAAGAGAGTCACAAGAAGGGCGGTTTTGGTAAAATTACCGCGGGTATGGCAACTGAGGGCAGAAACGAGGTCAAAGGAAATTACAATAAGTTCGACGCGAAAAATCAGGTTTCGGTGATTGGGTTAGCGAATAATACCAATCAGTCTGGGATGTCTTTTGATGATTACCAAGACTTCCGTGGAAGTCAGGCTTTCTCCTGGGGCGATGAGGCGGATTTTGGATTTTCAGGCAATAATCGGTATATCACCTTTGATGACGGAGATGATCAAATGGGCGTTCCGATAGGAGGCAGACGGGATGGTTTTTCCAAAAACTATTCTGGCGGTGCGAACTACAATTACGATACGAAAAAGACGAAGTTTAGTTCCAATTATTACTTCAATCAATCCGAGCGTTTGATCGATAAAATCTCGAGTACGCAGCGCTTTTTTCAAGATAAAACCCAAAACTCCGCCGACACCACCAGCCAGCGATCGTTCTCTGCGAATCATCGTATGAGTTTGCGTTACGAGAAAACAATCGACACGTTGAATACGCTGATATTGATTGGAAATGGAAAGCTTTCTTTTGGAAATGCGACACAAAATAGCCAAATATTCCAGCAATTACTCGTTCAAAATAACCTATTCCCGCGCAACACGAAACTGATGAATGGGAGTGATCAGCAATCGTTTTCGGCTCAAAATACGGCGATCTTCCGCCATAAATTTGCGAAAAAAGGCCGCAGTTTCTCTGCCAGCGCAGGTTATAATTATGCGAATTCAGATGGGGCTTCTACCCAGAAATCGCTGAATCAATTCCTCAATGCCACGACACTGCGGGATTCGATACAGGCTATCGATCAACTAACGAACAACTTCTCTACGAAGACGCAGGTGAAGTCGAGTCTCTTTTTCGTGGAGCCTTTATCGAAGGTGTTTTATTGGGAATCGTTTTTTAATACGAGTTTCCAAAACAACCGCTTAAACCGCGATCTTTCCGATCGTAGTACGGCTGGCGCAATAGCTAGAAACGACAGTTTGAGCCGTTATTATGACAATAACTTAACCTATAATCGCTTAGGATCTAGTATCCGCTATTCAAAAGATGGAGTGAATGTAACGTTGGGTTTAGCGGCGCAGCACTTTAATTTAACAGGTGATTTTAGGAGGGCGGCTGGGGCGACGAATTTGGCCTCGATTGACCTAAATTACCTGGCTTGGATTCCTAAAGTGGGGATTGATTTAGAATTAAAGAATAATCGGTATTTGTTTTTTTCCTATGATAAAAGCGCTCAAGAGCCCTCTATTCGAGACTTACAGCCCATTGTAGATAATAGCAATCCCTTGTTCTTGCGGGTAGGTAACCCTAATTTATTGCCTAGCGTGAATCATTCGTTAAGTACCGGATTTAATCTGTTTGATGCGGCGAATTTTATGCACTTCTATTCGAACCTTTCTTACAATTACAATGTAAATCAGGTGGTCTATAACCAAAGCATTAATGCGAATGGAATTGTCTTGACTAAGCCGATGAATATATCTGGAGGCGAAAGTTATGTGGGCTATTTTGGATTTGGGTTTCCGTTGAAAAAAACGGTAAGTACCTTGAATATTAACGCCGATTTTAATTCGGCCAAAAATCCCCTTTTTCTGAACGATGTGTTATCCAATACGAATACGAATTCAGGAAGTATTTCATCGCGCCTTTCTTTTACACCAAGCGATCGACTTACCTTATATGTAAATGCGCAATTTGGCTTGATTCATTCGACCTATGATAAATCGGCGCTACCAGAGCAGACGATTTACAATAACCAATACGGTTCTGAGTTGAACTTTAATTTTGGTAAGAATACGTTCTTGTCGTATAATTTAGACTACAAGGTGTACGAAAATAAGACCCGTGGATTATACCAGGAGATGCCTATTTTGAATGTTTCTGTCTTTAAATATGTGGGGAAGGCGCAGAAATCCGAGATTCGCTTAACGGTGTACGACGTGTTTAAAAAGAATTTAGGGGTGAACCAAAACGCGTTTCAAAACTTCGTAAGTTTCGAAAAAACTAGAACCCTTTCTCAATACGTGATGTTAAGTTATACGTATAACATGCGCGGATTGAGCTCACCCATTCGTAAAAATTAAGTTATGAGAAAAATAGCTGTTGTATTGCTTTTACTATCCTTTTCTAGTTTTTCTCAGGAGGTAAAAACAGAAGGAATTGTTCAGTATGAGCGGACCACTTTTTGGGCGAATATTATGTCCCGATTGACCTATTTAAGTGCAGAGGAAAAGGATCGCATTAAGCTGACGTGGGGTAGTTCGGACGAAGGCTGGAAGCAAAAAATGACCTTAGCGTTTACAGAAAACCAAAGCTTGTACCAGCAAGGAGAAGACAACGCAGAGCAAGGCTGGTCAGGCAGAAAAGAAACCTTTTCCCTTACGAAAAATTTTGCCGCTGAGCATTCAACCGATTACATCGATTTGCTGGGCAAGTCCTATGTGGTAGACGATTCCTTGCATGCTCCTACTTGGAAAATCTTGAATCAAATCAAGGAAGTGGCAGGCTTTATTTGCATGAAAGCGGTGACAGTTGATACGGTGAAAAAACAGACCATAACCGCATGGTTTGCGCAAGATATTCCAGTCCAAGCAGGTCCAGAACGCTTTTTTGGACTTCCTGGGTTAATTTTAGAATTGGATGTCAATGACGGCGATGTGACGATTATTGCCAGCAAAGTCGAGTTTAAAAAACTGACAAATGAATTCAATTTGAAGAAAATGAAAGGCAAGAAAATCTCTGATGCTGAGTACAACAAAATCATCGCCGATTTTATTCAAGAATCGATCAAAGGTTTCCGCAATCCGTATTGGGGTTTACGGTATTAATTTAACGACCGATACTCATTTGGCGTTTGTCCCACGCGTTGCTTGAATAAGCGCGTGAAATGTTGTGGGTATTTAAAGCCCATCTCAAAGGCAATTTCATTGATGGTTTTATCCGTATCAAAAACGCGGTTTTTCGCCACGTCGATGGTCTTGTTTTGGATGTAATCTTTGGCAGTTAATCCGGTTTCTTTTTTGATCAAATCGCCAAAATAATTCGCGGATAAATGTAGCTCATTCGCAAAATAACTGACGGATGGAATGCCGCTTACTTGCGCTTGATCAGATTCGAAATACTGATGCATGAGGGTTTCAAAACGCTCCAAAATACCCTTATTCACGTGTTCCCGGGTGATGAATTGACGGTCGTAGAATCGTTGGCAATAATCTAAAAACAATTCGATGTTCGAAACGATCAACTTCTTGGAATGCTTATCGATGGGTTGTTTGAGTTCGAATTCGATTTTGGCAAAACAGTCTAAGATCATTTTTTGCTCATCTTCTGATAGGTGCAGCGCCTCGTGCGATTCGTAATGAAAGAATTTATAGTGCGAAATGCTTCTACCTAGGTTTGTTCCGATGAGTAAATCCGGGTGGAAAACAAGTCCATGCCCCTGCGGCTGATACCGGATTTTGGGATTCTGTATTTCGGCTACTTGCCCAGGAGCAAAGAAAACCAATGTGCCCGCCTGGTAATCGTAGGTGTGTTTTCCGTAACGGATATCTCCGCAAACCACCTCTTTTAATACAATACTATAGAGTCCATATTGAAATCGAAGGGTATCTGCATCGCCCCAATCACGTACGTTCGCTTTGGAATAATCCAACACAGACACGAGCGGATGTAGCGTCTTGTGATTGTTATTTTGATTGTATTCGTCGATGTTATTAACCTGAATCGTTTTTTCCATGGGATTAGCTTGAATGAACGAATTTACCAATTATCTGATATCCATGCGTTGCAAAGTTTTCCAATCTGTAAAAATGGTAGAAATACCCGGAATTTATCTACTTAGTTGCGCGTACGAAGTTTGAAATTTGTAGCTTAAACAAAAAACCTATGAAATCAATTCTTTTATTCGTGAGCCTTTCGCTCTTAACAATCACTGGCGCATGGGCGCAGACAAATTCAGAGGAGACCATCAAGCAATTATCGAAAGATAAGTGGCAATGGATGGCCGATAAAAACGCTGATAAATTAGCCGTACTTTTTGATGAGAAATGCGAGTTTGTCCACATGGGCGGAACTTGGGGCAAAGTGCGAGAAGTGGATATTATTAAATCTGGCTTCATTTGGTACAAACAAGCGGAAGTATATTCAACTAGTGTTAAATTCTATGGAAACACAGCCATCTTATTGAGCGACATCGATTTAGTTGCACAAGTAGGAGGTAACGTAGTGACGAATCCCTTCATGGTTACCGAAGTGTATGTTTTGGAAAACAATGCCTGGAAAATGGCCCAATTAACTTTTTCACATTTAGCAAGACCCGTAAAACTTAAACCATAAATCACATGAAAAAAGTACTTTTAATCTTGAGCTTCGCGCTCTTTGCTATTACTTCTTCTTTCGCTCAAAGCGCTGAAGAACAAGCCTTAATCCAATTGTCGATGGACAAATGGCAGTGGATGTCCGACAAAGACGTGGACAAGCTTGACAAATTATTTGATGCTAAAGCCAAATTCGTTCACATGAGCGGGACGTGGAAAAAGGACGAAGAATTAGACATCATCAAAACAGGTCGTATTTGGTACAAGAAAGCGACGGTGAAGGATACAGCCGTGGAGATTTCAGGCAATACGGCCATCGTTTGGAATCGAATTACCTTGGACGCGGTCGTTCGGGAACAAGTAGCTGTAACGGAATTCACGGTAACGGAGGTATATCAGAAACAAGGCAAGGATTGGAAGATGCTCGCCTTAACGTTTAGCAGCGTGCGTGATACCCACCAGATAAAACACTAGA
>JBJTMW010000211.1:0-20505 GCA_046070715.1 Aquirufa sp.
CAAAATCCAGCTGGTATCCCTAAATTACTCAGTTTGGCACCAGCACTTATCGCTTAAAATAGATGGAAGTCCCCTTTTTGCCCTTTGTACAGGTAGCCAAACAATTGGATCAATGGGGCGAAAAGGGGATTCCTTTTGTTTTTTTAGTGGATTATTCCTTAGAAAAGGCTTGGGCAGGTTCGGAACAGGAAGCGGAGAAACTAGGAATACATGTTGAATTTGATGCATTGGGTTCTCCAGCAGAAGAAGTATCCTTTCGGAAGTATCCGATTACATTCGAGTCTTATGAGGCGAAATTCAATCAGGTGCAAGCTGGATTGCAACGCGGCGATTCGTTTCTATTAAATTTGACGGCAGAAACGCCTATTGAGACTTCTCTTACTTTGTCCGAAATTTTCCAAAAAGCGGATGCTCCCTACAAAATTTTAGTCCATAACTCATTTACCTCCTTCTCTCCAGAAACCTTCGTGCGCATCGAAGGAAATGAAATTTCCTCTTTTCCAATGAAAGGAACACTGGAAGTAAGTGAACAAACTTCTGCATCTCATTTACAAAATAATCCAAAAGAAAAGGCTGAACACGCCACTATCGTGGATTTAATCCGCAATGATTTGAGCAAAGTGGCCTTCCCTATTCGGGTAGAAAAATACCAATATATTGATCGGGTGAAGACAAATACAGGGGAACTTTGGCAAATGTCCTCTAAAATTAGCGGTGAATTAGTACCTGAATTAGTGGGGAAATACGGCTCTATATTAATAGAATTGTTACCGGCTGGATCCATTACGGGTGCACCCAAAAAGGCTACCATGCAAATCATACAGGAGGCTGAACAATACGACCGGGGATTTTATACCGGAATTATGGGTAAATTTGATGGAAAATCGTTCAATTCTGGCGTGATGATTCGATTTATCGAACAACGGTCTGATGGATTGGTTTTCAAAAGTGGCGGCGGCATCACCGTATTCTCAGATGTCAAAAAAGAATACGACGAATTAATTCAAAAAGTATATCTCCCCTTCTAATATGTTCTCCTTCCTCGAAACCATCTGCATTCAAGACGGAAAAGCACAGCACTTGGATTTCCACCAAATGCGCGTAAACGAAACATTCGACCAGTTTTTCCCAGAATGGGAACCTTTTGATGTGGAAGAAATGATTGCAGAACAGCAATTACCCACCACAGGAACGCATCGCTTACGAATTACCTACCAAGAGGATCCGGAAAAGATAGAAATCTTACCCTACACGAAAAAGGAGATCAAGCGTTTCGCTTTAGTAGACACGGGCGAAATCGATTATGGTTTTAAATGGAGTGAGAGAGGTTTTTTCCAAACTTTTTTAGAGGCACACCCCGAAGCAGACGAAGTTATTTTCGTGAAGGATGGAAAGGTACAAGATTGCTCGATGGCTAATTTAGCGTTTTTGAAAGATGGAATTTGGTATACACCGGAGGATCCATTACACTGGGGAACGACGAGGGCTCGATTAATTATCGAAGAGGAGATAGAAGAAACTGATATTTTAGTGGAAGAACTAGGCACGTATGAACGCGTTTGTCTGATTAATGTGTTTCGTCCGCTCTCGCTGGAAAATTCCCTTTCGGTAGCCGAATCTATTTTGTAAATTAAGGTATGTCCACGGAAAAAAGTCCCAGCTTTTTATTGCATCAAAAGTTCCCCTTTGAACCTACTCCATCTCAGGCGTCCTTGTTTCAAAAGTTGAGCACTTATGTACTTAATAAAGACGAATGGGCCCCATTGACCTTCATTATCAAGGGCTACGCCGGTACGGGTAAAACAACAGTCATATCGACCTTGATTAAGATTTTGCCAACTTTTGGCTATAAAACTCAATTGATGGCGCCTACCGGGCGAGCGGCAAAGGTGATGGCAAATTATGCCAAAAAGAAGGCCAGTACCATTCACAAAAAAATTTATCGCCAAGTAAGTAACCCGCATTCTGGAGCATTGAGTTTTCAGCGGATGAACAATTATGCGACAAATACAGTGTTTATCGTGGATGAGGCGTCGATGATTACGGATGAATCAGATTTTGGCACTAATAGCTTATTAACTGATTTAATCGAATACGTCTTTACGAATCCCGAAAATGGACATACGGGTAATAAATTAATCTTCGTGGGGGATACCGCCCAATTGCCCCCCGTCGGAAAAAGCCTGTCTCCTGCCCTTTCCAGGGATTATATTTCCTCTGAATTCCATATGGAGGTACTGGATCACGAATTAACGGATGTGATGCGTCAAGATATTGATTCGGGTATTTTGTACAATGCGACCGCCTTAAGGCAATTGCTCTTAGCGAATTCGACAGCCATACAATTCAATACCAAATCTTTCAAAGACATCTTCCGCATGACCGGAGAAAAGATGGAAGATGGGATGCATTATGCTTATAAGAAGTTTGGGAAGGAAGAAACGATTTTACTGACACGATCAAATAAGAGTGCCGTTCAACTGAATGAATTCGTCCGAAGAACGATTCTGTACCAAGAAGATGAGATATCGAGTGGTGATTTACTCATGATTGTTCGCAATAATTACCATTGGCTGGATGAGGATTCTCCTGCAGGATTTTTAGCAAACGGAGATTTTGTAGAGATTATGAAAATCAAACGAGAGGAAGAAATGCACGGACAACGCTTCTTAGACGTTTCATTGCGCCTTTGTGATTATGAAGACCATCCGCCCATCGAAGCTAAAATCCTCTTAGAGACGTTACATTCCACAGAATCTGCCTTAGGAAGAGAGGCAAACAAGAAACTTTATGATTCAGTTTGTGAGGATTATGCGCATATTCCTAAGAAAAAGGAAAGAACCGAGGCCATCCGAAAAGACCCTTATTTGAACGCATTGCAGGTAAAATTTGCCTATGCGCTGACCGTTCACAAATCGCAAGGGGGACAATGGGCAGCTGTTTTTGTGGATCAAGGCTATTTGAAAGAGGATCAAATCGATGCAGAATACCTGCGCTGGTTATATACCGCCATTACACGGGCGAGTCATGAAATATTCTTAGTTAACTTCCACGGACGCTTCTTCTAGAGTTTCGAGTTCGCAAAAGACTCACTCTCAGAGTCTAAGTAAGCGTTAGCTTCGTAATGAAGCAACATGGATTCAATCGCTGAGCGGATTTGGTCTAACTTATCTGTCCCGATCACTTGGGATAATTCTTTATCTACTTTTATTCGACATTCATGTAAGGCAGCTAAAAACTGTTCTCCTGAAACAGTCGTATGAATTAAAGTAGCTCGTAAATCTTCTGGGTGTTTTAGATTCATCAAAAAGCCCTTTTCCGCTAATTCATGGACTAATTTACTAATCGCTTGTTTCGAAACGTGTACCTTTTTCGCAATCTCGGCCGCCGTAATCCCCTCCTCCTTCAGATTCATCATCACCATCACGTGACCCACTTTGAAATCTTGATAGCCCATTTCTGCCAAATAATGGGCATTCAGCGACTTGATAACGCGGTAAGACTTCGCAAACAAGCGAGTTAAAAACATTTCCGATTCCTCCCGGTTTTCCTTCATAACACAAAATTAACACAAGAAAATTAGTCAACCAAATTGACTTTATTAAAAAATAAGCTAGCTTTGTATTCAAATCTCTTCTTATGACAGATACGCAAAAACCCAAAAAGCATTTACCTAAGATCATTCTTGCCGTTGTAGTCCTTCTGGGCGGCTATTACGGAATCAGCAAATACCGTTACGCGACCACGCATGAAGACACGGACAATGCACAAATTGAAACGTATTTTGTGCCAGTGTTACCCCGTGTAGCAGGTTTTGTCAAATCAGTTAGTGTTCACGATTACGAAATGGTGAAAGCGGGTACGGTTTTAGTCGAGATCGATAACGAAGAGGCTAAATTAGCCTTATCGGAAATGGAAGTGGATTTAGAGCAAGCCATCATTGACGTCACTTCTGCCAAAGCAAACCTAACAAGTCTTCAAAAAGCCATTCAAGCGCAACAGGCGTCAGTAAAAACGGCGGAATATTTAAAAAACAAGGCGGAACGTGATTTAAATCGCAATAGCGAACTAGAAAAGGCGAAAGCCATCACGCATCAACAGTGGGTGGATTCGAAGGATCAAGTGGAATTAGCGAATATCAAATACTTTGGCGCTATTGATGAATTGAATAGCACTAAATCAAAATTAGCCGTTCAAGAATCAGCCGTTAAACGAGCTGAAAACCTGGTAAAAAACAAGGGCGTAAAAATCGAACAGCAAAAATTGAAGTTAAATTACTACACGATTACGGCTCCTGTTTCAGGTAAAATTGGAAAGAAATCCATTGAACCTGGTCAATTCATTCAGGTTTCACAACCCTTAATGACGATTGTAGATAACAATACCTTCTGGGTAGTAGCGAATTTTAAGGAAACGCAGGTGCAGCATTTACACGCTGGTATGGAGGCAGAACTTACGATTGATGCCTTTCCTAGTGATAAAATCAAAGGGAAAATCATTTCTATCTCCGAGTCCACAGGTGCAAAAACATCGCTTTTACCTCCAGATAATTCATCAGGTAACTTCGTTAAAGTAACCCAACGCATTCCCGTTAAAATTGAAATCTCGGATCTCGCTAAATACAAATCCATGCTTCGCGCCGGAATGTCTTTAGAAGTGTCTATCCCATTGAACTAATTTCATGGAGCGCCCGCAAGGATTTGCCAAATTTATTATTGTTATAACCACCATCACGGCTGCCGTTATGGAGTTATTGGACACGACTATTGTCAATGTGGCCTTGAACCAGATTTCTGGGGCTTTGGGAGCTACGATTGAGGATATCGCGTGGGTCATCACCAGTTATGCGATTGCGAACGTGGTGATTATTCCAATGACCGGATTTTTAGGAGAGTATTTTGGAAGAAAAAATTACTACCTAGGATCCATGATTCTATTTGGAATCGCGTCCTATTTCTGCGGAATGAGCGAAACCTTGTGGGAATTAGTCTTTTGGCGCTTTATCCAGGGAATCGGTGGCGGAGCCCTTCTATCCACCTCACAAGCCATTTTATTCGATGCATTTGAACCGGAAGACCGGCCCATGGCCTCAGGATTCTTTGGGATGGGTATTATCCTTGGGCCCTCTTTAGGACCTGTTTTGGGAGGATATTTAGTGGACAATTTTCACTGGTCTGATATTTTCTTAGTGAACATCCCTATTTGTGTCATTGCGGTGATCTTAACCCTAGTGTACATCGACCGGAAGGAAGGCGAAGGGGCGAATCGAAAGAATATGGCCATCGATTATCCAGGAATTCTGTTATTAATGATTACGGTAGGTGGATTGCAATTCATGTTAGAGAAAGGGGAATCGGAGGATTGGTTCGATTCGCGTTTGATTAATATTTGTGCCTTTTTATTTGTAGGTGGCCTGGCAGCCTTTATTTACCGTGAATTAAACACCAAATCTCCGGTAGTGAATCTGCGTATTTTCCAAAATCAAACTTTCACCATGAGTTCCATTTTCACCTTAGTAGGTGGATTCGGATTGTTTACCTCTGTCTTCGTCTACCCCATTATGGTGCAACGAATAAATGGTTTGACACCTACGGAGACGGGATTATCCTTAATGGTTCCCACCTTTTTAGGGGTCTTTTTATTTCCAGTGATTGGTAGAGCGCTTTCCAAAGGAGCTAAGCCACTTCCCTTCATGGTTTTTGGGATTTTAATTTATATCGTATTTGGGTTTGTGGGTGGTGAATCGACGAGTGATATGGGACGCTGGGATTTCTTCCCCATGCAAATGCTACGTGTTGTAGGAGTTTCCTGTTTGCAAATGCCGCTCATCAATCAGGCCGTAGCTGGACTCAAGCCGAATGAATATGCTTCAGGTATCTCCTTAACGAACATGATTCGTCAGCTAGGCGGAGCCTTTGGTATCGCTGTGGCGAATAATTATGCCACAACCCGTGCCGCACAACATCGTTCGGATTTATTAGCGAATGTGACGGCAGAAAATCCCGCTTTCCAACAACGTTTTCAAGGCATAACGCAATCGATGGCCCAGAAAACAGGAGAGATCGCGCGCGCCGGTGAAATGGCTTACAAACAGATTGATTTAATCGTAACTAAACAAGCTTATTATTTAGCTTATTTAGATACATTCCGCTTAGTTTCCATCATTTTCATCTTAATATTTCCTTTCGTTTTCTTAATCAAAACGCCTAAAAAGGATAAAAAAGACATCGAGAAAATTTTAAAGGCCAGTGAAGAGGCCCATTAATCATATGAAAAGAATTGCCCTATTTACCCTTTTAACCTTGTCAGCTCAAGCTCAGACAAATAAAGAGTTAAATACGCTTGTTCAACAAGTATTGACCTACTCTCATATTCTAAAGGCGCAAAAGACGCAGTTGCAGGCTGGAGAAATTAAAAACCAGATGCAAAGTTCATACGCAAAACCGATCGTTGCCTATGAAGCTGGAATCACGCGGGTCGACCCCGTTTCCAAGGTTACCTTTGCGACAGGCGGCGTACCTTCCGTGTTGCAATTTCAACCCAATATGAATTACAACACGAATTTCGTGGCGAGCCAGACTTTGTATGATTGGGGAAAAAATAAATCAACCATTGACAAAATCTTATTAGAGACGCGATTATCACAAACTCAGATTGACCAAAGTGCTTTTGGATTAGCTTTCCAAATCGCTACTGTTTACCACCAGATTCTCTTTTTACAAAACGTAGTCACTATTCAAAAAGCAGAATTAAGCCGTATCAATTCGCATAAAGCGATTGTAGAGAACCAAATCAAATTAGGCGAGGCTTTGGAATTAGACGCCATGGGACTTCGCATCCGCGTGCAAAACCAAGAAACAAAAATTACCGAAACCGAGACACAAATCGATAAACTAATTGATTTCTTGCAAACACAAAGCGGTCAAAAAGGATTAAAGAATCAAATCAAAGCCATCATTCAAGCTAAAACTGCAAACGGTAATCTGGAAAAACATCCGGCGATTGTAAGCCTAGAAGCGGAAAAATCAGTGTTTGAACAAGAGATTGCCATCCAAAGCAAAGCGAGCACTCCTACCCTCGTCGGTTCTGCCTCATTAGGCGTGCGCAACGGATATTTACCCCGCATCAATGGGGAAGTGCCAGCCTTCGAAGATGATTTCAAATTGAATTCTCTTGTAGGGATAAAATTGACCGTACCGATCTATTCTGGAAAGAGAGCGAGTATGCAACAGCATTTGGCCAAAATTCAACAAGAACGAATCGCCTTCCAAAAAGAAGATACCCAGACTAAACTTGCCTATGAATTACGTCAAGGACAAGCGAATTTGAACCTGATTCAAGATAAATTAGCAACGCAAAAGAACGTGATCGAACAGGCGAAATACGCCTATCAGTTAGGAGAAGCGCGTTACAAAGAGGGGACGATTAAGCAATTGGAATTAGATCAAATCCAAAACTTATTAGAAGAAGCCCAATTGCAGGAAGAGAATTTCAAATTTCAATTCAACCTCACACAATTGGACTTGCTAAAAACGCAGGGCGTTAAATTTTGGGAACTATAAATTAAAGGTTGCTGCGACTCCCGCATGGAATAATTTTCCATCGTATATCGTTAATCCTTTATTTAAGGCTTCATTTTGAATACATGCCTCTGTCCATCCCAGATTGGCAATCAGATGTACATAAGGTAAAGTAGCTTGTGTTAAGGCCATCGTGGAGGTTTGTGGCACCGCACCGGGCATATTCGCCACACAATAATGCACAATTCCATCGATCTCGAAGATAGGGTTCTCATGCGTTGTAGGCTTACAAGTTTCAATACAGCCTCCTTGATCCACAGCAACATCTACGAGAACCGTACCTGGAGCCATTTTCTTTAGGTCATCCCGTTTAATTAAATGAGGTGCTTTAGCACCGTGCAATAATACTGCGCCTATCACTAAGTCGACTGATGGTAGGGCTTCTTGAATCGCATAAGAAGTAGAAAACTGAGTTGCTACATTTGCCGGCATGACCTCATCTAAATACCGCAAACGAGCTAAATTGGTATCCATAATCGTCACATTCGCCCCTAATCCTGCCGCCATCTTCGCTGCTTGCATTCCTACTACTCCTCCACCCAGCACTAACACATTCGCTGGTTTCACCCCAGGGACTCCGCCCAATAACTTTCCTTTCCCCCCTTGTGGTTTACCTAAATAAAAGGCACCCACTTGAATCGCCATGCGACCGGCCACTTCCGACATCGGGGTTAATAAAGGTAGCGTTCGATCCGCTAATTCCACGGTCTCATAGGCTATACAAACAGCACCTGAGGCAATCATCGCTTCAGTTAATTCACGAGAAGCGGCAAAGTGGAAATAGGTAAATAAGATTTGATTCTTTTTAAAAAGTGGAAATTCAGCTGCCAAAGGTTCTTTCACCTTCACAATCATATCCGCAATCGCATACACTTCAGCAGCAGTGGTTAAAATAACCCCACCAGCCTCTTTATATTGGGCATCCGAAAGGCCCGAACCCTCACCCGCACTTGCCTGTACATATACTTGATGTCCATTTGCTGTTAAACCTTGAACACCTGCTGGAGTTAAGCCTACCCGAAACTCCTGAATCTTGATTTCCTTAGGAACACCTATGATCATATCGATTAGTTTTTAAAAAGAAAGGCCACCGAAAAATTTCCGCTGGCCTTTACCTTTGATGAAGTATAATACATTACAAATATAGAGAAGACCATAAAATATCTTGCATAATGATATATAAAAAGTAATATTTACTACATTAATAGGATTACACAAGAAAAAATAAGATTCTGACCGCATTTTAAACCGCGAAACCGAAAACTTTATGGCAAAAAATACGCAACTCGATGAATTAGATCACAAGATCTTACAAATCATACAAAACGATAGTCAAAAAACGCTCAAAGAGATTTCTGAGCAAGTGAATTTATCTTTAAGCCCTACCCACGATCGCATCAAGCGCATGGAATCAGATGGGTATATTCAAGGCTATGTAGCGCTTTTAAATCGGAAGAAACTGAATCTCGGACTACTTGTCCATTGCCAGGTGACGTTAGAAAAGCAAAATCGAAAGAACTTTAGCGAATTTGAGGCAGCGATTCTTAAATTCAGAGAGGTAACCTCTTGCCATTTAGTATCCGGGAACTTTGACTATTATTTAAATGTTGTGAGTGCAGATGTAGAAAGCTACAATCAATTTTACCAAGAAAAATTGGCGGTTTTACCCTCAGTCGCACACATTAGTAGCTTGTTTGTGATGGATGAAATTAAGCAGACTACCGCATTGCCCGTGTAAATTGTGTATCTTTGTACTCTATATGGGATCGACCGGTTTTGACAGCTTATGTAGTCCGGTTGTAAGCACGTCGGGAGTTGTAGGCATTTCCTGTTCAAAAAACCTTCGAATTATAGCTGGCAATACTTCGTATGCCATGGCTGCTTAGTCTGATAGACTAACCAATTGCCATCGTTCAGCCCTGTCCAAACTCTGCCGACGGGGGATTCTGAGCGTCGACATGCAGAGTCGCTGATTTTGATTTCTCTAATGAATCAGTAGTATCCAGAGGATAAGTGGTAGGTAAGGTCTGATTTGAACCTATCTACCATCGAAAAATAATCAAATCTAAACGTGTAGAAAGCAGCAGTTCTCTAGGTTTGGACGAGGGTTCGAGTCCCTCCGATTCCACCAGAAAACAAAAAAGCCTCCCATTCAGGAGGCTTTTTTGTTACAATTCGTTCAGTCTAAAACACGCTCTTCTGTGCCGCCATCTTTTCGATTTCAGCCACCGTTCTAGGAGAACCTTGAGAAAGGTTTACATTTCCTTTTTCCGTGATTAAAATATCATCTTCGATACGAATACCGATATTCCACCATTTCTTATCGCATTTACTTCCGGCTGGGATGTAAATACCCGGCTCAACAGTTACCACTACACCTGCTGCTAAAACGCGAGGTCCTAAATCGTGTACATCTAAACCCAAATGATGAGATGTTCCGTGAGGGAAATAGGTACGTGCTTCTTTTTCATTCGCTACGATACCTAATTTGATTAGACCTGCATTTACGACTGCACGAGAAGCAGCGTCCACATCACCAAAAGGCGCACCAGCCTTACATGCCGCGATTCCTGCATCTTGAGCGGCTAAAACGATTTCGTATAAAGCTTTTTGGGCTTCAGAGAATTTACCATTTGCGGGTACCGTTCTAGTTACATCCGCCGAATATCCATGGTATTCAGCCGCACAATCGCTTAATAATAAATCCCCCTCTTTGATCGTCTTCAAATTCGTGATATAATGTAAAACGCAGGCATTTTCTGCGGCACCATTAATACTGTTATAGCCCGGATATTCAGAGCCCTCCTTTTTGAAATGGTATTCCATAATCGCCTGCGCCTGGTATTCTTTCATCCCTGGTTTAACGGCACGCATCACGTCATTATGGCCTAAAACACTAATAGATGCTGCCTTTTGAATCAAAGCGATCTCCTCAGGTTGCTTGATTCCGCGTAAGGTTCTTAAGGTATTAAGTGTAGATCTAGCGGCCAAAGGCTTAGCATTCGAGATCACCAAACTATCTACTAGCGAGGCCATGCGAGATAAAGGATCTTCTTTCGCTTTGTATTTGGCAAAAATACCTTCCGTGCGGTACAAAGTATAAACGGAATCTACCCCAGCTAAAGAGATCGAAGAGCTCGTAAATTGATCATTAATGAACACATTTTCCATCTTGCTCTTGGACTTAAAACCATCCACTCCTAGAATTTTACCTGTCCACAATTCCTTAAATGGATCGCGATTTTGAACAAAGATGAATTCTGTTCCAGTTTTACCTAATAGAGTTATGGGTTGCTTAAACAATAATAAAACTGCGTTAGGCTCTTCTAAACCTGTTAAATAGTAGAAGTTTTTATTTTGCGCGTATTGAAACTCGGTGTCATTGCTGCGTTGACGTGTTTGCGATGCGAAGAAGATACCCACGCCTTTGTCAGACATTTTCTCTTTAAAAGCAGCACGACGACCGGCGTGAAATTCGGGGCTTAAATAATCCGTTGGATAATCTTGAGCAATAGCAGATTGCACTGATAAAGTCGCGAACAATCCGATGATGAGGTGTTTGATTTTCATTGAATAATAGATATTTGAAATAGCAAGATAAGAAAAAAGGCTCCAGATGGAGCCTTGGAATTAATTTTTTTGGCCAAAATACCGACTTAACCAGAACCCACAAAGTCCCCAGGCGACCACGGCATCCAGCAATTGAGCACGTAAATCAAACACAGGATACCAAATATGTTCCGTATAGGGAATATTGCAAAAGGCGATTAGACCGATCACCACGGATACACCGATGATGGTAGAACGACGCGGAATCTTCAGTTTTGAAATAATCCAAACTAATAAAAATACCATCAATACATCCACCGCAAAGCCACGAATCATATTCATCGTCATATCCGTTTTATAAGAAGAATAATAAATGACTCTTGCCCAAGGTTTTCCCGCAATGGATTTAGTGAAACCTTCCAGCTCATCCATCGATTGATTGTGACTCATGCGCGGCATAATATAGCCGCCAGGCGCTAATACCTGTTTGTTTAGGAAATGTAAAATAGAATCTTGTTTGGCCGTATACTGCTGAACAGGTTCATGAAAATTAAAAGCAACGTGAGAAAGAGTTTGCCAAAAAAAGATAATCAAACCTCCCACTAAAGAACCTATAATGACTTTTTTCATCGTATATAAATTGATTGAACGGTAAATTTAAGAATAAAATGCAAATTCAAATAAAAAATATGCAATTATTTAAACCCTTCAATCTTGACTTTCCATTTTTGTGGAAAACCCGAAAAGGACGGATTTCCTGTCTGGCCTTGCGCCATCCAGGCTAAAGTGGATAATAGCCCACCGTTCCCAGGCATGTAAAGACGTAATCGTTTATCCTGGAAATTGTGTCCATTTTTCAAATAGGTATTTTTCTGAAGGGGCATCAATAAAAAATCAACCGCCTTTTCAGAATCTTTTAAACGCAAGGCTGTCATAGCTAATAGTGGATAATCCCAGCCCCAAGTACTCTCCCAGTTCCAGACTTTTTCAATTTTGCGTAAAGTAGCCCGCATTTTTTCTGGATCCGTAGAGGGCAATGGTTCTACCATGCCAAAAGCTCCCACTACAGCAGGATGATCGGAGATAAACTTGGGGTTTTCGTAGGTATCTCCATAACCTGCTGCAGCTTGGTAAATGCCCGCTTGTTCGGGAAGAGCCGGGAAATGGCTTAAGATATGCGTCCATTTTTCGTTAGGTCGTTTTCCGGTAGCTTTCCGCCATTCTTGGGCAATTCGCAAACCTTTATTCCAATAGGTTAACTCTAATGGCGCATTAAAGGTCGTTGCAAAAGGAAGTGATTCCTGAGCTGGGATAAAGCCGGGACCTAACCGATAAACAGTTCGCAGTGAATCCCATGACAATAAATCCTCCATCGCGACCGCTGTTTCTTCCACCAGATAATGGTATTTGTATTGAAATGATTTGGGCTTGCGCTTCGATAATTCATTAAGCATATCAATGATATGAGGTTGTTGCCAAAGCAAAAATGATCCCACAGAAGAAGGAGACTCTCCCCCATCTGGATCGGTCATTTTTTGCCAACGGACCCCTCTCAAGCCTTGACGTTGTGCTAAGGCCTTCGCTTCCTTGAAATTTCGTTCATACCAAGGCAAGACTTTCTCCAAGTATTCCCCCTTATTCCAATAGGCAAAGTGCATCAAATGCCACCAGGTCATTTCCAAATGCGGACGACCAAACCACGAATTATACACTAATCCCGTCTCCTGCGGGGGCTCATTGCTGATGGATTGAACTTTGGCCAAATACATACTCAATACCATCCGCCGTTCTAATTCTTTAGCGCGTTGATCCTTCACTTGACCAAAATCAATCATACCTCCCTGATTCCAATAATGCTTCCAAACCTTTCTTCCCAGCAGGCGCTTAGTATGGAAATCACCCATTTTTATATTCCCAAAACCGACAGCCAATACTATTTGAGCCGAATGATTTGCCTTAATCTCATACGTATGAGCACTTAATTGCTGTGCTTGAATCAACTGGTTAGCTTGAATCGCAACGGGGTAATGCAAAGAATCGATTTGATGCTGAAATACCAAATGCCGTGGTGCGGAATCTGAAAGGTATGACTTGTGCTTTTCTGGATAAGCATTGGTTACACCCTCATCTAGAAATTGTTGTGAGGGAAAAGGAAAATCTAGTTGAAAACTCAATCGACCTATTTTTAGCAAGGGCGACTCCACTTTCGTATAGATTATATCTTCTTTGGGATCAGCAAATGTCAACACCTTGACCGAGAACCCCTCTACTGAAAATGAAGATTGAATTTCCCCTGTATAAGGATTTAATCGTTGTTTTATGCCCCTTATATCATCTGGTGTAGCCAATGAACCATTCTTTAGCTTTATCCGAAAGCCTACATGTCCTAGGTGAATGCGGTGGGGATTTGCTCTAAAATAATCCGTTGCGGCATCTTTACGCGCATTTTTATGCCCTTGTAAGGCATAAGCCATAGGTCTACCTGCATAATTCTCCGAGCGGTAGGTTTCGGAGCGTTGGAAGTTTTCTGGATTTGAGAAAGCATGCCAAGACCAGGAACTTTGCGTACCCAAGGGAATACCTTTGGCATAAAAAGAAGGAAAGGTTTGTAAACCCGTTGCATCGACTGTGAAGGCAAAATGCCCATTCCCTACGGACAAGGAGGATAAGGTATCCAATGCCTGATTGTACACCTGATGCCGTTCCACCACTGATTTACGATCTATTTTCTGTGCGAAAAGGCTGAACGAAATCAGTAGTAAAACAATCGCTCTCATTTAGTTCGCTCTTAGTATTTCTGAGCCCGCTAATAAATAACAGCCTAAACCAAAATCCTCAAAATTAGGCACCGATGTCTTTGTCACGGGCTGACCGTCCTTTGGCTCCTTCCCCGTTCCCTGCACGTAGGCTAAAAAACCATTCGGTTGCACACAAGAATCAATGGCTTTCCAGCCTTTATCGACGGCTTTTTGATACGTAGATGCTGGCAATAAGCCTGAACGAATTCCCCAGGCCATTCCATAAACGAATAAGGATGTTCCCGTTAATTCGGGTCCGCCGTAATTGGATTCATCCATCAAACTGACATTGTAGAATCCATCTTTTCGCTGCAATGGCAACAATGCAGCCGCTAAATCTTGGAAATCTTTCACATACTCGGCTCTGTGAGGTGCATTGGCAGGCATTAGATCCAAGGTTCGAGCTAAAGCCGCAAATACCCATCCATTACCTCTAGACCAATAGCAATTTGTACCATTAGGTTCTTTGTAGGGAGGAATAAAGTCTTTGTCTCTCCACCACAAATGCTCCTGCTGGTTATATAGTTTAGCTTTCGTATCCGCATATAGGTCATGCATTTTGGTAAAATACTTGTCCTCTTTAAAGCGCACGCCTAAACGCGTATAAACCGGCATACTCATTTGGAGGCAATCAATCCAAGACCAATCATTCGCCTTCTCTGATGCGACCATGTTATCGATATTCTCTTTGATCGGTTTGATTCGCGCGGAGTCCGCTTTCAAGTCAAATAGATCCAAATAAATCTGGCCACAGGCTTGATCATCCGCATTTCTCGTCTTCAAGCCATTACGCAAAGACCAGCGATGGAATTCACCCCAGTCTTCCATATACTTCAAATCAGCGGCCTTGGGATCCAATTTGTAAAATTCCATTAAGCCCTCATAAAAGACGGCACGCGTCCAAATATTAGAAGGGCGAGTCTTGTCTGGGCTCACAATCGCTTTTGTTACATCAGGCCAAACTCCTTGAAAGTAGGATTTAGCTAAATGCATATGTTGTAAAACGTGCGTGCGATCTGGCTTTGCGGAGAAAACACTTAATGGTAACAGGAGTAAAAGGAGCTTCTTCATCAGGCGAAATAAAAAACAGGGGTTAAATCAATAGATACCGGTGAATGATCAGGATTTGTCTCCATGATATCAGCCATATAGGCCCACCACTTTTTCATTACTTCCTGCGTAGGGAGAGAATCGAGTGTAGATAAATCGGGAGCTTCTAAATAGCCAAAAAGCGTGCGGGTACTTTCATCCAAGAAAATGGAATAGTTTTGGATCCCAACCTGATGTAATAATTCGCCTAATTCAGGCCATATTTCATCATGTCTCTTTTTGTATTCTGCCGAATAACCCGGTAGCAAATACATTTTAAACGCCTTTCGCTGCATAAGAATTGATTTCTTATAGAAGGCACCTAGCAACTAATTTTACTCGGAAATACGTTCAATAAAAGCCTGTAACGCCTCATCATCAAACCCTAGATGCGTCACAAAACGCACATAGGTAGGACCGAATGGTGCACAATAAATCCCCTTTTCTCGCAATTGAGCTACTTTCTCAGCAGAAGATAGGCCATCCTGTAATTCTAAAATGACAATATTCGTGGATACCGGAAGTATCGCTTTCACCCAAGGAAGCTGTTCACAAACGGAAGCAATCGCGCGAGCACGAGCATGATCCTCTTTCAAACGTTCCACCTGATGATCTAAGGCATAAATTCCCGCCGCGGCTAAGAATCCAGCTTGTCTCCAACCTCCTCCTAAGCGCTTTCTAACCCGTCTCGCCTTTTTAATAAACTCTTTTGACCCTACTAAAACGGAACCGACCGGTGCCCCTAAACCTTTCGACAAACAGATCGAAATTGTATCGAACCAATGACCAAATTCAGCAGGTGTTTGTCCCGTTTCCGCTAGGGCATTAAAGATACGGGCACCGTCTAAATGTAATGGAATCTCTACAGAACGACAGAAATCCGAGATTTCCTGCAAAGCTTCCGAGGTATAGATGCTTCCTCCACCTTTATTGACCGTATTTTCTAAACTCACTAATCGACTTTCACAGGCGTGAATATCATCAGGGGAAATAGCTGCTTTTATTTGGCAAACACTTAAACGACCTAAATCCCCTTTCAATAATTTGACTGAGGCGCCTGCATTCGCCATAATTCCTCCGCCTTCGTATAAGTAAATATGGGACAATTCGTCACAAATGACTTCTTGGCCTTTGGAAACGTGTACCGAAATCGCAATCTGATTCGATTGAGTTCCAGAAACACAGAAAAGTGCAGCCTCTTTATTAAATAATTTAGCTACTTTTTCTTCCAAAGCATTCACCGTAGGATCCTCTCCAAAAACATCATCCCCTAAAGGTGCGGAAAACATCGCCTCGCGCATACCGGCGGTAGGTAAAGTAAACGTGTCGCTGCGTAATTCAATCTTCATATTAAAACTGCTTTAGGTAAGACAATTTAGCTAAAAAACTTTGTTGCTTCTGCTGGGTGCTATCCGTTCCTTGATAATTCAAGGTATTAAATACTAAATACACATAAGATAAGGGTTGGTATTCCCAGGCAAGACGCATATTCACCGAATTTAAATTATCTGTCGTATTTTTTTGATAGAACCCAATTAACTGCAAGCGGGGATTGATGGCCATTCGTGTTTCCAAAATCAACAAATTCACTTCTTTTGTCTCACGAGCTGCACCCATATCTTCAAAATGACTCCAATTCCAGGTTAATCCAACATTTAGATGCGGGATAGGTGCAATGCGAAATTTGGAGTCCAAAGTCTGCAACCTGCCATTGTAATATCCACCCCATGCGTATTCAGAGGACGCAGAATATTTTGCACTAGGGTCACTCGCCAGCAAAATCCCCTTTCTAAAATAGTCATATCGACCTGGGTTGATACGGATACCCACAGGATTAAAATTTTCTTCTAAATTTTGAACAGCCGCTTCCACATAACCACCTATGATACCCCCATTTTGTAAATTAAACCACAATGGACCCGAAATAAGATGCTGTTCGACAATATTACCCGTAGTCAAACTATGGTAAATTTCTGTATACACTCCAGGTTCCCAAAATCGAATAAATTTGGGCAACCATTTCCCCCTTATATTCAAATCAATGCCCTGGGAATTAGATAGCACATTTTTCCGAGAAACAAATCCCATGGCAGGGTTATATTGATCTGAAACCAAGGTATGCGTCCAATAAAGGGTTACTACATTATCCTTGTAAAGAAATTGACCATAATCCGCAAAACCCTGTTCGCCTGATTGCGAATTCTGGGTAATCGTACCCATTCCACTAAAGGAAAATTTATCATTGAAACGAATAAAGGCATCCACCGCTCCAGTAGTTGAAACCGTTGACGGAGAGGATTTAGTCGTAACAATAGCTCCTATCCTATTTTGTTTGCCAAAATTCTCGGAATAACGGCCCACATAAAAATTCGTAAAAGGGTCTCCATCCCCCTCGCCTTGGCGCATAAATATCCCTCCCATATTTCGCTTTTCAGAGCGGTACACAAAGCGCGTTCCAGCAGTTATCGCAATCGGTTTCACATTTTGATCTAAACCAATCGTCCGACTAAAGAAAGGCTGAATGTACATAGAGCCCCCCAGAACATCATTAATAGGGGCTAAACCAGCCGAAAAAAGGGAGGCATTCTCTAAGAAAAATTGACGACGTTCCGGGAAAAAGACAGAGAAACGAGAAATATTATTTACCTGTCTATCCACATCTGCCTGCGCAAAATCGGTATTGAACGTAAAATCCATCACAGACGTAGGACTAATGGCCCACTTGATTTCGCCACCTAATTTAAAGTCAGAGGTATTCGCATTCCCTATTTCCGTACCTTCCGAATTCTTCGAAACTTGCAATAAGTAGGGAATAAATCGAATGTTCGTTGCCGTAGGTGGTGGTGGAATAATACCCGCTAATTTCCCCGCATAATCCATACGCAATGGACTCATCGACCGTGGATGCGGAGACCAAACACTTAATTCATTACTTGCTCGACGCAAGCGAAAAAAATTTATACCCCAATCTTGGGCTTTTATACCGTCTGTTTTAGGATAACGCAAGGTTTGCCAAGGAATGGCAAACTCAGCCACCCAAGAAGAATCTGAACGATGCGTTCGTACACGGTACAATCCATCCCAGTCTACGTCAAATTGACGGTCATCAAAGGCTAAAAGATCCCTTTGGGCCCCGTACGGATTAGATTGTAAGACAATCGCATTCCGTTTGTCATTAAACCCATCCAACGATATCCCAAAAGATTCGTTATCGCTAAACACATAATCTCGCTTCAAATTAGGCGCTCGATAGGCATTCTTACCCACGCTATCTTGTAAAATGGCAGCCACATACAGGTATTGGTGATTATAGAGTAGCTTAACCGTCGAATTAAAGGATGCCTTTCGCCCTTGAAATGGCTCTACCTGAAAGTCCAAATTCACCGTAGGAGCTTGCGCCCACTCAGCTTCATCCAGATGCCCATCTGCTTTCAAGGCACGCTCTATCTTCAACGGATGAAACTCCTTCCGTTGTTCTAATGGCTTAAATACCTCCTGCGAAAAACCACAAAAGGAGATGAAGAGTAATAGGTAAAAACGCATTTATTTTTTGATGAAGGATAAATAGCAAACTCGGATAAAAATAGGTAATCCGACTAATGCCATGGGAGCAAATTGGATTCCTGACCAAATGAGGCCCACTAAACTTAAAACGCTGATGATCTGTAAGTACTTTTTCCATTTCATCGGGTTCTTCGCAAACCAAATCACGAAGGGGAAATTCAACGGAAAAAGCATCAAGGATGCCGGATTCCAAGCCATCACCTCATGATTCGTTGCCGTTCCTAAGAAGAAGATGAACCAGGCTAGCACACCGATAACGCTAAATAAAGACACATCCGCAGCATAAGAAAATCGCTTTTTATAGGTTGCAAAACCAACTATTACGATTAATAAACTTAAAACCACATAAGGTCCCGTGAAATCAAAACCAATCTCCTCTGCTACTTCTGCATCAAATAGGGTCACTGGATTAGCGGAAAGACCTTTGGCTAAATTAGTAGCAGCCGCTAAATTATCTGGCAAATAACAGGCTTGAGACGCATCAGCCTTTACATTCGAAGGAATCCCTAAGGCTAAATTCATCCCTAACGTCACCCATGAATTAGGCATCAGGTATTTATTCATCCAATCGCGGTAAGATTTGCCTTCTAGAGATGGACTCTGATTCCAGCGGTATTTCCCTGGAGCATTACGCTCAATCATATCACGGATACGCGTAGAGCAATTATCATAGAAGAATTTGTACGCGTACTCCCTATTTTCTGGCAAAAGATTCTTTTCCAATGCTTGAAAAATGGCATTTTTCTGAAGGGAATCGAGTTGCAGTTTTTGGGCAATCATGCCGCGCTTTTCATATTGCGCATTGTAATTAAATTCATCCTGCATCGAATGAACCGAAATGGTATATGGCAGGGTTCCCATCAAGAATTTCAAGTAGAAATTCTCCGTTTTAAAATCGAAAGTCCCATAACTATAGGCGCGATCAATACCGTTTATGGGATCATTTACCCACAGAATCGTATGGCCAAAAGCCGAATGCAATTCCTTTCCTGGTGCAACCGTCACTAAAACTACCTCAGCCTTGGAGCTCAACTGAGCCTTGGCAACTAAAGAAATCAACAAAAATAACAGGATCTTTTTCATCTATTTTCCAGCAATGACAATCACAATTTCACCACGTACTTTATCCGGATGGGCTATAAAATAGGCTAATACCTCCGTTGCCGTACCACGCACCATTTGTTCGTGCATTTTACTCAATTCCCGACCGACCATAACAGGTCGATCCGCCGAAATAAATTCGCTTATTTGCTCTAAGGCTTTTACCAAACGATGCGGCGATTCATACAGAACTATGGTTCTCTCTTCTTCTGCTAATGCTTTCCAGCGCGTTTGACGGCCTTTTTTGTGAGGCAAAAAACCTTCGTACACAAAACGATCTGTAGGGAAGCCAGAATTAACCAACGCCGGCACAAAGGCTGTTGCTCCTGGTAGTGATTCCACTTCGATTCCGTTATCAACGCAAGCCTTAACTAAAAGATACCCCGGATCTGAAATTCCAGGCGTTCCTGCATCAGAAATAAGGGCTAATGATTTTCCTTCCTTTAACATTTTAATCACCCCTGGGACACCGGTGTGTTCGTTGTGGGCGTGGTGGGAATACAAAGGTTTGGAGATATTCAAATGTTTCAATAATTGTCCAGAATTGCGCGTATCCTCCGCCAAAATCCCGTCTACCTCCCCCAGCACCCGAATGGCACGCAGCGTGATATCTTCTAAATTCCCAATGGGGGTAGGTACGAGGTATAATTTCATTCCGAAATTTAATTAAATGACCTGAAACAAAAAAAAGCGAAACTTTCGTTTCGCTTTTCGCTCTGGTAGAGAGTGAGGGATTCGAACCCCCGGACCTGTAACAGTCAACAGTTTTCAAGACTGCCGCAATCGACCACTCTGCCAACTCTCTGTCTCCTTAAGAGATTGCA
>JBJTMW010000212.1:0-4832 GCA_046070715.1 Aquirufa sp.
CTACAGATGGGATTCTCATCTGTGGATCTACCTATCTCGTAGGAGAAATTACCTTTTAATTCGCGTACCCTTGAGCAGAAGAAAAACAGCCAAATACAATTTAGCCATCGCCTTAGACAATGTCATCCAAAGTCCGAAACCCATTTTCGGAACCTTGGCTGGTAAATGGAAATCGGATTACTTTAAAAATGACAGCTCATTAGTTTTAGAACTGGGCTGTGGCCGAGGAGAATACACGAATGGCTTAGGTAAACTATTTCCCGAGATGAATTTCATTGGAGTGGATGTCAAAGGAGATCGTTTAGCGCAGGGTGGAAGAGCTGCCAGAGAACTTGAATTAACGAACACCGCGTTTCTTCGCATACACATGCAAGAGATTGACGAACAGTTTGCCGAAAATGAGGTAGACGAAATTTGGATTACTTTTCCGGACCCTCGTCTTCGCGATCGGGATGAGAAACGACGCCTCACTTTTCACACCTTTCTAAATCGCTACAAGAAAATCTTGAAGCCTGGTGGAATTCTTCACCTAAAAACCGATTCATTGCCTTTCTTCGAATTCTCAGAGGGATCACTGACAGAAAATGGTTGGGACATCATCGTTAAGACGAATGATTTGTATACTTCGGAATGGATGGACGATCACTTTGGGATCAAAACAAGATTCGAGGAGATGTTTTATGAAAAAGGATTTAACATTAATTATCTCCGAGCTACAAATGCGAAATAAAAAAAGCCTCTCAGATAGAGAGGCTTTTTCATTTATATCAAACAAGTTGATTAACCTACGCGAGCGATCAAATCTGCTGCACGAGATGAATAACCAAATTCGTTATCATACCAACCTACTACTTTCACTAAGTTACCCATCGCTGTTGTTAACTTAGAATCTAAGATACAAGAGTGTTGGTTTCCAATGATATCGATAGATACGATTTCATCTGTAGTGAATTCTAAGATACCTTTCATTGGGCCATCCGCAGCAGCTTTTAAAGCAGCGTTAATTTCCGCAACTGTCGCATCTTTCTTCAATACTACAGTGAAATCTGTAACAGATCCATCTGGAGTAGGAACACGCATCGCGTTACCATCTAATTTACCTTTCAAGTGAGGTAAAACTAAACCTACTGCTTTCGCAGCACCTGTAGAGGTAGGAATGATCGAATAAGCTGCAGCACGAGAACGACGTAAATCGGAGTGAGGTGCATCTTGTAAGTTTTGATCCGCTGTATAAGCGTGAACCGTAGTCATAAATCCTTTTTCGATTCCAAAAGCATCGTCTAACACCTTAGCCATTGGAGCTAAACAGTTAGTAGTACAAGATGCGTTAGAGATAATCGTCATATCATCTGTTAATGTATCATCATTCACACCTAATACAACCGTAGGAATATCACCTTTAGCAGGAGCAGAGATGATTACTTTACGAGCACCAGCCACTAAGTGTTGACCAGCACCTTCTTGATCGATGAAACGACCAGTCGATTCTAAAACTACATCGATTCCTAAAGCACCCCAAGGTAATTGCTTAGGATCGCGTTCTGCAAAAGCTTTAATTACGTTACCATTAACAGTAATGCTGTCAGCATCAGAAGTAACAGTTCCATTAAAACGACCGTGAACTGAATCATACTTTAGTAAGTGTACCAAAGTAGCATTGTCAGTTAAATCGTTAATAGCAACGATTTCCACATTTTCTTTTTCCAACAAACGACGGAAAGTAAGTCGACCGATACGACCAAAACCATTAATAGCAACTTTAATTTTTTTCATTGAATAAATTAATTTGATTTCATACAAAGACCAAATATAGCATTTAAAATGCACTATTCCAAGAGCAATAGGATAAAATAAACCCAATTAAACGTTTACAAGGCCTATTTTACAAAAGTAAATCAGGATATTTTAATTTAGCTATAACGCTAATTATATATTTTTTAACCAAAATTTACTCGGATACGTTTTTTATTCAAAAGTTTTTCGCATATTTGTATAAGAAATAAATGCTCCAGATCGATGGGGTAGGAGAGTGACAGAATGTCACTTGTCTTTTTAGCTAATTTTCTAGCAAATTTCACCGAAATATTATTTTGCAACAACACATAACTAGCTAATAATCAGCTAAATGACTTATTAAAGTTGAAGTTAAATTTAGTTCATTTTTTTAGCCTTTTTTCTCTCTCTTCGCCAGTAGGCATCGATTTTATTTCCGCTGTTCTGGGGAAGCCAAGCCTTTTTTGATTAATTTGCATCTTCATTTATTGCATATCATTTTTATGAATTCATTAGAAAAAAGTATTGTAGCTGCCTGGGACAACCCGGAGCTTCGTTCAAAGGCTGAAACCATTGAGGCGATTGAAAAAGTAGTAGACTTAGTAGATAAAGGGGAATTGCGTACTGCAGAACCTAAGGCTGACGGTAGCTGGCAAGTGAACGAATGGGTAAAGAAAGCGATCGTGATGTATTTCCCTATTCGCCAAATGGCCGTTTCAGAAGTGGGTATCTTCGAATTCCACGATAAAATGAAATTGAAATCGAATTACAAAGAGTTAGGTGTTCGTGTGGTTCCTCCTGCTGTAGCCCGTTATGGCGCATTCTTAGCGAAAGGAACGATCTTAATGCCCTCTTATGTGAATATTGGTGCTTATGTAGACGAAGGAACGATGGTAGACACGTGGGCTACGGTAGGATCTTGCGCTCAAATCGGTAAACACGTACACTTAAGTGGTGGTGTGGGAATCGGTGGCGTATTAGAACCACCTCAAGCTTCTCCTGTAATCATTGAAGACGGAGCCTTTATTGGTTCTCGTTGTATCGTAGTAGAAGGTGCTCATATTGGCAAGAAAGCCGTTTTAGGTGCTGGAGTTACGATTACAGGTTCTTCTAAGATCATTGATGTTTCAGGCCCAGAGCCCGTTGAATACATTGGTTATGTACCTGAAAACTCGGTCGTCATCCCAGGAAGTATCCAAAAAACCTTTGCAGCCGGAACCTATGGCGTACCTTGCGCACTAATCATAGGTAAAAGAAAAGAAAGTACAGACTTAAAAACATCGCTTAATCAAGCATTAAGAGAGAATAACGTAGTCGTTTAGTAACAAACAAGAATAAATGCCCGGTTCACAGCCGGGCTTTTTTTATGGAAAATGAATTGAAAATTGGTGAATACAATCACCTTCGTATTATCAAAGAAGTACCTTTTGGCCTCTATTTAGATGGTTACGAAGATGAAATCCTTTTACCCTTGCAATACGTTCCAGAAACGTATGAAATCGATTCATCGATTGATGTTTTCATCTACCGTGATTCTGAAGACCGTATCATTGCCACCACTTTAAAACCCTATGCCACCATTAAGCAATTCGCTTATTTGGAGGTTAAATCAGTTACTCCGCTGGGTGTATTCTTAGAATGGGGATTAGCGAAGGACTTATTTGTTCCCTTCAGTCAACAATACCAAAAAATGGTGGTGGGTAAATTCTACCTCGTTTACATTTACCTAGATGCCCAAACAGATCGCATCGTAGCTTCAGCCCGAATCGAAAACTTCTTACCCGCCTTCATAGAAAATGAGGAGAATCGTTTTGCACCTGGTACAAAAATAGAAGCAGTTCCATTTGAATACACTGACTTAGGCATTAAATGCTTAGTTGACAATTGTAAAATTGGAATGTTATTTAAAAATGAAATATTTACAAATGTAATATTAGGCCAAAGTACATTTGTTTACATTGAAAATCTTCGAGAAGACGGACGCCTTGATTTACGTTTGGAACCGGTAGGACGTGTGCGTTTAGATGCGCAAGTAGAGAAAGTATTACAGACTATTAAAGATAACAAAGGTGTTCTTTACCTACACGATAAAAGCCCAGCTGAAGATATCTACGATCAGTTAGGAATGTCTAAAAAGGATTTCAAGAAGGCTATTGGAGGATTATACAAAAGTAAACTGATTACATTGCATTCTGATTGTGTATCACTTTTGTAAACTAGCTTTTTGTTGCCGAAATTTCTATTTGTAAACTTGATTAGATTGTTTAAATTTGTAACATATTAATCAAGTTTACAAAAATGAATCTAAGCGCTAAAATAGAATTGTTAATTCAGACTAAGAAGTTAAGTGCCTCTCAGTTCGCTGATACCTTAGGAATTCCTCGCAGTAGCATCTCTCACATTCTTTCAGGGAGAAACAAACCTAGCTTAGACGTAGTACAAAAGATTCTCATCGCCTTCCCTGAAATTCCAGCGGAAGAGTTATTAGATGATAAACGCGATTTATCAATTTCGGCACCCGCTCCTAAAGCGGCTCCTTCTCCGGTCGCATCCACTCCCTCTCTTTTTGATGCCGTAACACCTAGCGCTCCAGAATCGCCTAAAAATAATTTACCTGAACAAACGATCGTACAATCGAATCTCAGACGTCCTAGAGAAAGTAGTCCCAAAGCAAGCCAACCCGTGGTAGCAGCTCCCATCACCACCGCTCATCTCGCTAAAAAGATTGAACGCGTACTTATTTTTTATACGGACGGTACTTTCACGGAAAGTAAACCCTTGTAATTAAAATAAGAATTGTAAACAAAACACAGGACTTATCCACATTTCGCTTTTGAGTTATCCACAAGTTATCCACACTTGTGCACAATTGTATTTTCGAAATTCTCGCTTTATACCTTATTGCTTCCCCCGCATTAATTGATTAATTTTAATCTATTAATCATCTATATGGAAAAACTAGACTCATTAAACCAGGTGGCGCAATTTCACACGACCTTTGGAGCCCCTATACTTACGCAACCCACGATTCCCGCTACAGAACGCTGTAATCTGCGCGT
>JBJTMW010000213.1:0-3182 GCA_046070715.1 Aquirufa sp.
CAAAAAAACTCCTGCCTATATTTACTTGTTTTCGTATGTGTCGGAAGCCAACAAACAGCGCATGCGTTTTGGAGCGGCACATGCATCCGAAATCGCTTATGCTTTCAATACCCTACGCAATCGCGATGGTTCACCTGTGGCGAGCAAAGACCTAGCAGTGGCAAATTTGATGCATAGCTATTGGGCAAACTTCGCCAAGACGGGAAATCCGAATGGTGAAAACTTACCTCTTTGGCCAGAAAATAAACAGAATGAAATCCTGGAGTTCCAATCAGACGGTAATGCAAATGCCAAAAAAGAACCGAACGAAGCACGCTTGAATGTCATGGAAAAGGCGTCGGAATTGAAAAAATAGATAATTCGCTTATCTTTATTTTCGATTAGCCAGGACCTTGACACCATGAAAAAGCCATCAAACCTAAACAGGAGAGACTTCTTAAAGGCCTCTGCCCTCAGTGGCGGCGGGTTTTTACTTAGCTTCTCCTTTTTATCGCAAGCCCGTGCGCAAGCAGCTCCGAGTACGCAACCTGTCGAGCTCAATGGTTTTGTCAAGATTTTGGCCGATAATCGCATCCAAATCATGTCTCCCAACCCCGAAGGCGGACAAGGCGTGAAGACTTCCATGCCCATGATTGTGGCAGAGGAATTGGATGTGGATTGGAAACAAGTAAAGGTTATTCAGGCAGATTTAGATACCAAACATTTTACCCGCCAGTTCATCGGCGGAAGCCAAGCGATTCATCAAGGTTGGAAACCTTTGCGGATGGCGGGGGCTACGGCCCGACAAATGCTCAAGGAGGCTGCGGCCCAACAATGGCGCGTTCCGGTAGCAGAAATTAGCACGAAAGCAGGTGTTCTTACCCACACAGCTTCAGGAAAAACCGCTACGTATGGCCAAATGGCTGCTTTTGCCGCGACGATTCCCGTACCTACGAATATTACATTGAAGTCGGTAAAGGACTTCAAGATCATCGGCCATTCCAAACAACAGGTTGATATACGAAAAATTGTGACAGGCCAACCGCTTTACGGAATCGATACCCGCGTGCCGGGCATGCTGTTCGCGATGGTGGCACACCCACCCGCTTTTGGGATGAAATTAGCTTCGTTTGATGCGTCGAAAGCCCTAAAAATGCCTGGTATCAAAGCAGTTTTCCCCATCAAACTATACAACGAAGGTTACGAAAAAACCTTCTTCGATACAACCACTTTCCCGGAAGTAGTCGCGATCGTGGGACGGAGCACTTGGGAAGTGATGCAAGCCAAAAAAGTCTTACAAGTTGAATGGACTCCTTTTGCATCCTATAGCCAGAAACGCGACATGCTCGGTCGGAAAATGACCGAAAATATCCCCGCAGGACTCGAAAGCACCTCCGTACATGAGGCACAAATGGCCGCGAAAAAAGACGTTCCGGGAACGGTTAGACGCAAGGATGGCGACATCGAAACAGCTTTTAAAAATGCAGCGAAGGTCATCGAGAGAACCTATTATGGACCATATTTGGCCCATAATTGCATGGAACCGATGAATTTTTTCGCCCACGTGACGAAGGATAAAGCAAGTTTAGCTGGACCCCTACAAAAACCAGAATTCAGCGAACAAACACTCTCGGCCCGAATCGGAATTCCTCTCGAAAATATTGACATTAAAATGACGCGCCTAGGCGGCGGATTCGGTCGGCGATCGTATTCCCACTGGTTGGTCGAGGCAGCCTTAATTTCCCAACAAGTTCAAGCGCCCATCAAACTCATCTACTCCCGCGAGGACGACATGACCGCGGGCATTTACCGCTCTACCTATACGGCAACCTACCGCGCGGCGTTGGATGCGAATAATCAAGTGATTGGTTTTCACGTCAAAGCGGGAGGAATTCCGGAATCTCCTTTATATCCTAATAGATTCCCAGCAGGGGCGGTCGACAATTATTTGGCCGAAGACTGGACGATCGACAGCAACATTACCGTGGGTTCTTTCCGCGCACCACGTTCCAATTTCATGGCCGCGGCAGAACAATCCTTCCTGGATGAACTAGCCGAATTGGCGGGCAAAGATCCCATTGATTTCCGCTTGGAATTATTGCAGCGGGCAAAGGATAAACCCGTGGGCAAAAACAATGAATACGAACCCGAACGCTATGCGGAAGTTTTGCGATTAGTGCGCGATAAATCGGGCTGGGGCAAACCCGAAAACGCGGGCAAAAAGCGTGGGGTTTCGGCTTATTTCTGCCACGACTCCTATGCGGCTCATGTGCTCGATTTGGAGATGAAAGAAGGAGCTCCCGTCGTTCAAAATGTGGTTTGTGCTGTCGATTGTGGCATTGTGATCAACCCTGATGGAGCGAAAAACCTATCAGAAGGTGGAATTGTGGATGGAATCGGAGCGGCGATGTTTGGCAAAATGACGATCGAGAAAGGGGTGCCGCAGAGCTCTAACTTTGATACGTATCGAATGATTCGCCATCATGAGGCTCCCAAGAAAATTGAGGTACATTTTGTGAAGAATGAAATCGATCCCACAGGCATGGGCGAACCGGCATATCCACCGGTTTTTGGTGCATTAGCCAATGCCCTGTATCAGGCCACCGGCAAAAGACATTACCGGCAGCCCTTTTCAGATAATTTATAATTTACGCTCCCCTAGCCATTTGACCATCGCCGGATCTCGGTGATCGAAAAAGCTAGATGTCTGCGTATCGAGTGTTTGGATTTGCGCCATTTCGGCCTCGCTTAATTGAAAGTCGAAGATGTTAAAATTCTCCGCCATTCGTTCCCGACTCACCGTTTTAGGTATCGTCACGACGCCCCGTTGAACCAACCAGCGCAAGATAACCTGTGCAATAGATTTGTTATGTTTTGCCGCGATAGCCCCTAACAGCTCATTGGTAAACATCCCATTCTTCCCTTCCGCAAAAGGTGCCCAGCATTCGATCTGAATTTTGTTCTCTTGCATAAAGGCTTGATTCGCGATCTGCTGTTGGAAAGGATGCGTTTCCACCTGATTCACCGCCGGAACAATCTCCGTATGAACCATCAAATCCATGACGCGATCCGCCTGGAAATTGCTAATCCCGATGGCCCTGATGCGACCTTCCTTATACAATTTTTCCATCGCGCGCCACGCGCCAAACACATCGCCATAGGGCTGGTGAATCAAATAAAGATCAAGATAATCAAGACCTAAT
>JBJTMW010000214.1:0-4956 GCA_046070715.1 Aquirufa sp.
GCAATGAACAGGAGGGGATTAGCGTGTACATTCACTTGCCTTTTTGCGAGAAACTCTGCACTTTTTGTGGCTGTAATAAGCGCATTACGACGAATCATTCCGTGGAGGAGGAGTACATCGATGTGCTGTTACAGGAGTGGAGTTTGTACCGAAAATCGATGAGTTCTAAGCCCGTTATTCGGGAATTGCATATTGGAGGCGGGACGCCTACGTTCTTTTCGCCGCAGCATTTACAGCGGATGTTGCAGGGGATTTTAGCGGATTCAGTTGTGCCAAAGATCCACGAATTCGGTTTCGAAGGCCATCCAAATAACACGACTCGCGAACATTTGCAAACGCTTTTTGAGCTGGGATTTAACCGGGTGAGTTTTGGGATGCAGGACAGTAATCTCCAGGTTCAGGAGGTGATTAATCGGGTGCAGCCTTTGGAAAATGTGAAACAGGTGGTGCAATGGGCGCGAGAGATCGGGTATGAATCGGTGAACTTGGATTTAGTGTATGGCCTGCCTTTGCAGACCTTGCCGCGGATCGAAAAGACCATTCAGGATGCGATTTCGATGCGGCCGGATCGCATCGCGTTTTATTCGTATGCGCATGTGCCGTGGACGAGTAAGGCGCAGCGACTTTTTGACGAAAACGATTTACCCGAGGCGTCTGAGAAGATGCAGTTGTACCAAAAAGGCAAGGAGCTTTTCCGCGCCGCCGGTTACACGGACATTGGGATGGATCACTTCGCGCTGCCGTCGGATTTGATGGTCAAAGCGCACAAGGAGGGCACTTTACACCGCAATTTTATGGGCTACACGGTGCAGCAGACGGGTTTATTACTCGGTTTAGGCGTCTCGAGCATCAGCGATATTTACTATGGTTTTGCCCAAAACAAAAAGACGATTCAGGAATATTACCAGCAAATCAATGCCGGTGAATTAGCCGTTTTCAGGGGCTATTTTTTAAGTCAAATGGACCAAAAAATGCGCCAATACATCCTCGACATCGCCTGCCAAGGCAAGACCCATTTCCACAAAGAAGATCTCGAAGTCCTCCGACAATACACCTTTCACGAACTCGACGAACTCGCGATCGATGACCTCGTCACTTGGGGCGAACACGGCGTCATCGTGACAGATCTAGGCAAGCATTTCATACGCAATATCTGCAAGGCTTTTGACCTAAAACTGCTAGCGACCGCGGAGGCTGTGACTCAGTTTAGTAGGGGGGTGTAATAAAAAAGCCAGCAGATGCTATTTGCTGGCTTTTTTATGGGTATATGATTAATTAGAAAGATCGAATGGGCATCACTACTATTCTGTCAGATTCTGAAAGCCCTCCGTTATATGTTACAGGTGCTACACCATTGCCTTCAACGTAATTATAATAGTAATTACTATTGCTTGATAACATTGTTGAACTCAAATATTTACCCCAAGCATAGTCATTTCCGTTTCCTGAATTACCTAAATAATAAGTAAGATTATTTCCATAATTAACGAAATTTCCTTGAGAATAATGGCCTCCAGAAGCACGAGCCGTATACAAATAATCTCTAAAAAGATTGACTTCTTTTATACTTGGTAAATACCAGTCGTTAAATTGTGCAAACGTATAAACAACTGAATTATATGTTTTTGAAGTAGGATTAACATAATTAAAACAATATAGGGCAGCATAAGTGCCTGAAGTTCCTTGATTAGCAATAATAGCAGCGGTATTTGTTTTTCCTACTAATGTACCATCAAAACGTGCTCCTAATATGACATTACCATTTAATGCAATCTGAGTTTCAATTATTGGAGGTAATGGGTTAGTTGATTGACGAGATATAGTATTAAATGGAGCGATTAATCCATGTTGAACATTTGGGTCATAACCATTATCTCCAGATTTTAATATATAATAAACAATACCGCCACCATAAACATCTCCCATCGCAAGTGGAGCGGCAGGTGTAGTAAAGCTTTTAGTAGCACCATATGTAGTACCTGCAATATTGCTTGCATAAGATCTAACATAATAGGCAGTAGATGCTAATAAGCCAGTAATTGTAGTAGTATAAGTACCGGCACTGGCATTCGCATTGATAATTGTTGTGGAATAAGTTCCAAAATTTATATCCGTACTATAGTTAATTCCAATGCTAGTAACAGCACCACCAGTGGAGCTCAATACACCACCGAGTATTGCTGTGTAGCTTGTAATAGTTGAGGTAATTGTTGAAGCTAAAGTTGCAGTAGACGGTGTAGAAAAAGTCACTTCTGGTCCATAAATAGTTCCCACATTATTTGTTGCGAAGGCTCTTACATAATAAGTTGTAGATAGGCCTAAGCCTGTCAAACTACTTGTATAGGTTCCTGTGCCTGTTCCAGTAGTTACACTATACGTAGAAGCCCCCGAACTTGTACCCCAAACTAAACCTCTGGCTGTTACAGCTGTTCCACCATCAGATGATATAGTTCCTCCACCAGTTGCCGTAGTTCCCGTAATGGAACTGATCGTTGCTGTTGCAGAAACAGTAGGAGTGGTTAATGTTGTAAATGTAATATCAGGGCCATAATTTGTCCCGACACTATTTGTTGCATACGCACGAACATGATAGGTTGCTCCCTGCGTTAAACCTGTAATCGAACTTGTGAATGTGCCAGTTGTAGCCCCATCGGTTGTTTTCGTAGAAAGAGCAATGGTTGGATTTGCACTTGCATCCCAAACTAAGCCACTTGTTAAAACAGTTGATCCACCTGTGCTACTTATTGTTCCACCACCTACTGCGGAGGAAGTAGTTAGTGAGGTTGGTGTTGCAGTGGCAGAAAGTGTTGGTGTCGTTTGCGTTGAGAAACTGGTTTCAGCGCCATATCCCGTCCCTTGTACATTCGTTGCAAATGAGCGAACATAATAGGTGGTTCCTTGGATTAAGCCAGTCAGTGTATTGGTAAATGTTCCTACACCTGATCCGTTAGTTACACTAAACGTAGAAGAGTTAGATGACGTTCCATAAACTAAACCTCTGACAATTACTTGTGTAGCTCCTTCATCTGTAACATTTCCACCTAGGGTTGCAGTAGATGTACTTATTCCTGTGGCTGTTGTGGTGTTTGCCAAAACCGGAACGTTAGATACCGATGTTAAAGTTGTGAAACTTTGCGCAGTACCATAACTCGTGCCTATTGCATTCGTTGCATAGGCTCTCACATAGTAGGTTGTTCCTGCGGTTAAACCTGTGATGGAACTCGTAAATGTTCCTGAAGTTGTCCCGTCCGTTGTTTTATTATTCGATGTAGTCGGTGTTGTAGTAGTGCCCCAGCAAATACCTGAAATCGTTACAGGTGTTCCCCCATTTGATAAAATAGTTCCTCCTGTACTAGCGGCATATTTTGATATACCACTAGCTGCTATAGTTGTAAGTGTTGGCGCTATTGCATTCGTTGTAAAACTTGCTTGCGGGCCATAAACAGTACCCACACTATTTGTGGCATAAGATCGATAATAATAAACCGTCGCAGGAGATAACCCAACAAGGCTACTTGTGTAGGTTCCCGTACCTGTCGCATCAGTTGTTTTTGTTGATAAAGAGATGATAGGGTCAATACTAGTATTCCATACGATACCTCTTGCCGTTACTGAAGCTCCTCCATCTGAAGTAATGGTGCCACCCGTTGTTGCAGTCGCAGACGTAATAGAGGTTGCAGGTGCAGTCGCTGAAATGGTTGCTGTATTTAAAGTGGTAAAGCTTGTTTGAGCTCCGTAACTTGTACCTATGCTGTTGGTCGCATAGGAGCGAACATAATATATTGTTCCAGGAGTTAAGCCGGTGAGGTTACTTGTAAAGCTTCCGCTAGCTGCTCCATTTGTTGTTTTACTATCTGAGGTTGTTGGAGTTGAAGTTGTTGACCAAACTAAACCACTCACCGATACTGAGGCACCCCCATTATAGATAATGTTACCGCCACTTGTCGCTGTATTTGCACCTATTGAACTTGCGGCGGTAGTAGTCGCTAGGGTCGCAACCGCTGCCGCCGTATTAACAGAAATTTCTGGCCCATATTTTGTCCCTACGCTATTTGTGGCATAGGCTCTGACATAATAGGTAACACCTGACGTAAGTCCAGTGATTGCACTAGAAAATGTACCTATTCCGGTTCCATCCGTTGTTTTTGTTGATAAGGAAACACTTGGATTTGTGTTAGTGTTCCAAACAATACCACGGGCAGTAACAAAAGCTCCTCCATCTGCATCAATCACACCTCCACTCGTTAAAGTACTGGAAGTAATAGAAGTTGCGGGAGCCGTTGAACTAACAGATGGTAAAGCAAATTGCGCATTTGCTCCCACCATGTTCACAAAGTTTGTTCCATTATATACCTGTAGTTCTCCATTAGTTCCGCAATCAGAGCACCATAAAATAAGTCCTGCTTCTGGTGAAACGATGGCTGATTTTTGGGCGAAAGTTAAGCGAGGTAATAGTAGACCTTTTGAAGTAGACGTTATATCTAAAATGGCAGCTGAAGATGGGGTCGAAGTGCCTATGGCCACTGTTCCAGTAAATACGGGGGAGGCGATAGGCGCTTTCGATGTGATGGCGTTTGTATTCGCTGTGATGCTTGCGGTGTTTGCAACTACTGTCGTAGTTAATCCGACTAAATTTGTGGCATTGCTCGTAATGCTCGCTGTGTTAGCTGCCACATTATTTGTCAGCACTAATTCCGCAGCTCGTGCAGTGGAGGCTTCAGAAATTATAGCAGCACTATTTGAGGCAATGCTAGCTGTGTTCACATTAACGTTGGAAGTCAATGTTACTAAATCTGTTACATTCGCCTTTAACGCTAACCCAGGCACCGTAGGCGCATCCGCCGTTCCATTTAAATCTCCTGTTAATTTAATTTTTCCCTTGGTGGTTGCATCAGCATCCGCAATGGTAGCTGCCGCGAATTTGGCTAAAACGTAGGCTGTGTCAGCTTTTGCTGC
>JBJTMW010000215.1:0-9717 GCA_046070715.1 Aquirufa sp.
GCTAATTCAGACTCTGAATAGTCCTTATCAGCAATAACAATTGCGTTATTTAAGTCCCCACCTTTGATTAATCCTGCTTTATATAGTACTTCTAATTCGTGTACAAAACAGAAAGTTCTGCACATGGAGAAGTCTTTCTCAAATTGAGAGACATGACTTAGGTTAGCGTGTTGGCTCGAGAGGAATTTGGAATTATAATCCACCATAACGGCCATACGGTAGTCATTTAAAGGCAATGCCGCTAATTCAATCCCATTTTCTAAATCTTTATAACGTACCTCTTCGGTTAATTCAAAGAATTTACGGTGGGCATCTTGCTCTACAAGAACGGCCTCTTTTAAGGCTTCTACAAATTTGATGGAACTACCATCCATAATAGGAGGCTCTGGTCCATCTAGTTGTATTAAAATATTATCTACTTCTAGACCTACTAGGGCAGCCAAAACATGTTCTACGGTATTAATACGTGCGCCATTGTGCTCAATGGTCGTACCGCGTGAGGTATCTACGACATAGTCTACATCGGCATCTGCGATAGGTTGACCTGGTAAATCAACACGTTGGAATTTGATCCCGTGGTTAGCAGGAGCAGGCAAAAAAGTTAGGTTGGCAACTACGCCCGTATGCAAACCTACACCTGATAGGGTTACAGCGTTGGTAATAGTATGTTGCTTATTGTTCATACGCTTTTTTAAGAGTCTAATCGTTTTAATAAGTCCGGTAATTGACGTAATAAGGCATTACGCTTTAAATAGTCACTATTAGGGGATGCCGGCGTTCCACCTAAAATTTGTCCTTCTTTACGAACGGTTTTCGTTACCCCAGATTGTGCGGTAACGATGGTTTTATCTGCAATTGAAATATGTCCAGCTACACCTACCTGACCTCCAATCAAGCAGTTTTGGCCGATTTTAGTCGAACCAGAAACGCCTGTTTGGGCTGCAATAGCGGTATTAGCACCTATTTCTACATTGTGAGCGATTTGAACTAAATTGTCGATTTTCACTCCTTTTTTAATCAAAGTGGAACCCATGGTAGCTCGGTCTATGGTAGCATTTGCCCCAATACTTACGCCATCTTCCAGTACTACATTGCCTAATTGGGGAATGGTGGAAAACGTTCCATCTGCCTGTGGGGCAAATCCGAATCCATCGGATCCAATCACGGCATTTGCATGTAAGGTGCAATTATTTCCAATGATAGTGTCATTATAAATAACAACACCAGGATAAATGACACAATTATCGCCGATGGAAACTTTATTTCCGATGGTTACATGCGCTGCAATATAGGTGTCATTTCCTATAACTGAGCCTTTTCCAATACTTGAAAATGTGCCTAAATATAAGTTTTTGCCTGTTTTAGCGTCATCCGCGATGAAGCTAGGCTGCTGAATACCTGTTTCTTTTACGCTGGTGAATTCTTGGTATTTTTGCAATAATATAGTGAAGGCAGAGTAGGGGTCTTTTACCTTAATTAAGGTCGCTAAAGGCTTTTCTTTTAAGATTAAATCAGAAGCCACGATAATGGCTGTGGCCTTGGATTGATATAAATACGACTCGTATTTAGGGTTCGCTAGAAATGAAATGCTTCCTGCTTGGCCTTCTTCGATTTTATGAAAGGTCGTGATACTTGCTGAACCATCGCCATCTACTGTTCCTTGTATTAATTGGGCTATTTGGTCAACAGTAAATTTCATGCGGTCACACGTTGTTTATGAAAGGCAAAGAGAATATCCATTAGCTCAATTCTCCTTGCAAATATACGCTCTTTGAACAACAAAAATAGTATTTTTTTACAATCTTACTTAAAGCTTGTATCGTGGGTAAATCAGATGCTTCGAGTAACTCGACCACTTGACCTTGTTTGTCGACCATTTTGATTGTGTTATCGCCTTGTACATAGGCTGCATTGGAGGTGGAACCTTCTACGACAAAGTAGGATAATTCTTCGTCTGTAATACCGTATTCCCGCTTGATATTCTCTTCGATTTCAACTCTTTTTGCTTTAGGGAGTGGTTGAGAGCCTAATTTGCAGGTGAATAATTTTCTGGCCAAAAAATGCGTACACAAATGCTTTAGGATTTTGTCGTTTGCATTCTTCCATTCTTTGATAGCTGCCCACACATCATGATCATCTAATTCTGTGAAGGCAAGTAATAGATTTTCTTTGGTAGAAAATTCTTCCCAAGTATAGGTACTTTTAAGGAAGGTTTTTAAAGGAGTGGAGCAAGGTAGTTTTATGCCCTCTGAAATTAAAAATTTAGCCCTCCGTAAAATCTGAATCAACATCGTTTCTGCCGCGATCGCCGTTTTATGCAAGTATACCTGCCAATACATCAATCGCCGCGCCATCAAGAAATTTTCAGTTGAATAAATCCCTTTCTCCTCTATTACGAGTTGTTCATTATTCAAATCCATCATACTCAAAAGGCGCTCGGAGCCGATAAAACCCTCGCGCACACCCGTATAGAAGGAATCCCGACTCAAATAATCCAAGCGATCTACGTCTAATTGCGAAGAAACTAATTGATGAAAGAATTTACGTGGGTATTTATTTTCGAAAATTTCAATCGCAAGGCTTAATTTGCCATCAAAATGTTGATTTAGTTTGGCCATTAAAAGAGTCGAAACATCTTCGTGCTTCACTTCATTTAATAAGGTGTATTCCAGCACATGCGAAAAGGGGCCATGTCCGATATCGTGCAATAAAATAGCAATTTCTGCCGCCTCACGTTCTTCATTAGAGATGGAATAGCCTTTCGCTTTTAAATTATCCAATACCTGATCCATCAAATGCATCGCTCCTAAGGCATGGTGAAAACGCGTGTGGTGTGCCCCTGGATAGACAAATTCAGCTAATCCTAATTGTTTAATTCGCTTAAGTCGCTGAAAATAAGGGTGGTCAATCAGTTCGAGAATTAATGGATTATTGATTTTAATAAAACCATAAATCGGATCATTAATAATTTTCGTCGGGTACATGGGAGATTCTTTTCCGAAATTTAGCTAAAAAGGTTAGTATTCCTTAATTTTGTGCCACATTGAATTCCGTAGAAGGATGTACAATGCGGACTTGTAGCTCAGTTGGTTAGAGCATCTGACTCATAATCATGGGGTCCATGGTTCGAGCCCATGCTGGTCCACTTTTTTTTACCATACTCTTGATAAAAGAGTATGGTTTTTTTTATCCCCAAAATGTAAGGTAGCCTAAGGTCCCCGCCGCAACGGTCATGATAATGAACGCTGCAATTCCGAGTACATTTGATAAGGTACTATTCGTGTTTTCTCCCATGATTTTCTTGTTATTGGAAATGTGCAAAATGATGGCGATTAAAACGGGAGCAGTTACGCCATATAAAATGGCGGTATAAATGAGGGCATCGATAGGGGAGATACCCACATAGTTCAAGGAGAGGCCTACTAATAAGGAGAAGGCAATGATGGAATAGAAGCCTTTGGCCTCATGAAACTTTTTATTTAATCCTTGCTCCCATCCAAAAGTCTCCGTAAAAATATAAGATAGTGATCCACTCAAAACAGGTATCGCGATGAGTCCTGTCCCTATAATTCCGATCGCAAATAATAAATAAGCCAGGTCCCCTGCTAATGGTTTTAGGGCCAAAGCGGCCTGTTCAACGGTATCTATTTGGTGAATTCCACTTTTAAATAATACTGTGCCGGTCGTTAAAATGATAAAATACATGACAAATCCCGAAAACCCCATACCAAAGTCCACATCTTGCTCCATCTCATGGATGATTTTCTTGTTAACGAACAAGGTTTTTTTAACATTCATTTCTTCCACTTCCACGGATGCCTGCCAAAAGAACAAATAAGGCGAAATCGTAGTCCCTAAAATACCCACTAAAATGGCAATGTATTCTTTATTCCATTCAATAGTAGGGACAAAGGTGGATTGAAGTATCTCTTTGAAATCTTGTTTATATAGGAATGGGACAATAAAATAGACTAACATCACGATGCACAGATACTTAAGGGTCGCTGCAATTTTTGCATAGGGTAAATAAATAATAAGCCCTATTAACAAGACAGTAAATAATACACTAAAATAACTTTGTTCAATGTGGGGGAAAAGCAAGTTGCCCACAGCTCCCATTCCTGCAATATCTGCACCAATATTCATGACGATGGCAGGGAAGCTAAAGAGGAGCATTAAATAGAGCACCGGTTTAGGGTAATGTTTTTTTAATGTTCCTGTCAAACCTTGTTTTGTCACTAGCCCTATTCTGGCACACATTTGTTGTATAGCGGCCATTAACGGAAAAGCAATTAGGGCTGTCCAAAGGGTAGATAGTCCAAAACCTGCCCCTGCTTGTGAATAAGTCGCAATTCCGGAAGGATCGTCATCGCTGGCTCCGGTGACTAATCCGGGACCTAATAATTTCCAAAAGCGGGAGAACTTTGTTTTTAATTTCATAAGATTATCAAGTTAGTGGTAATTTACACAGTTTGCATTTCCATTCAGTATATTTTTGTACATTACACGCATATCTAACCACTTCCGAATGCTGTTTCTATTTCAATCGATTTTTGTCATGACGCTATTTACTAGTTTTATGACGCCTTCGATCATCTTTTTGAAGTCGAGGGGATCTTTATTCGCTAATCCGAACATCTTTTTAGCGGTTTTATTTTTTATTTCTGGTGTGTATTGTTTGACTGTTTATTCGATGTCTTTAGGACATAGTTTATTGTTTACGGTTTTGTTATATGGTAATTTTTCTTCCATCTATTTTCTGATAGGGCCGCTCTTGTATTTTTATCTCCGAAGTTTGCGGACAGGATCTACCCGGTTGAAAGCAGGTGATTTTTGGCATTTCATCCCATTTGTGCTCGTGTTTGTCGATACGATTCCGTATTATTTAGCGCCCTATGCTTATAAAGTAGAAGTGGTACGACAAGTTTTTAGTGATTGGACTTCGATGTTTCGGATTCGCTTAGGTTACGTCTTTAATGCGGCGCATTTGTATGTTTTGAGGCCTTTATTGCTGACTTTCTATACGCTGTGGGGGATGAGATATTTGCAGAAAAATCAAGTGTATTTTTTTAAAGCAACGAATTTAGGTAAGTGGCTTCTCTTGTTTTTATCTTTTCAGTGGGTCGTATTTGTGGGTATGAGTTCGGTCTTTTTTGGCGTTTGGTTAGATAATTCGGTAGGCTTTACCTGGTTGAATCATCCGAGTGAGATAAAATATGTTTCTCTAGTGGCCTACATGGTGATGGTTTGTACTTTGTATTTTTTTCCTCAGGTTATTTATTTGAATGCTGAACGATTTAGGCGTATTTTGAATCCTCAGGAAGCGTATTGGTGGAAGATGGATCAAGCAATGAATGATTGTTATATTTTTGATAAGCCCTTTTTGAATTCAGATTTGACTTTGGATCAATTCGGGGAATTAGTCCAAAAGGATACGAGGGAATTGCGAGATTTTTTTGAACTTTATCTTTTCACTAACTTCACAGATGAGATGAATCGTTTACGTGTTCAATTTGCTAAGAAGTTAATAAAGCAAGGATGTTTGCAAAAAGTGTGTTTGGATAATTTATATAAGGAATCAGGTTTTAATTGTTCAGTTGATTTAGAGGCTAATTTTCTGGAATTTGAAGGACAAAGTATGAAAGAATTTATTCAAACAATTATTAAATAACATTATGAAGAATCTAGTATGTACGTTAGCTCTTGTGTTTACAGCCTCTTTAGCTTTTGGGCAAAAGGTGATTAGTTCAGCGATTGGTTCAGGAGGAGCGACGACAACAGTAGACGGAAAATATTATTCTCAAATCATTGGTCAGCAAAGCGCTGTTACGGGAACATCGACTAATGGAGGTGTTACCGTTCGTCAAGGTTTCAAACAGCCTACTTTACTAGCTAGAAGTATTGCGGCTTCAGGAATTAAGTTGAATGTTCAAGAAGAAAATCCGATTAGCTATACCACTTTCCCCAATCCATTCGTAGATAAATTAACCATTGGATTTTCTGTGCCTAGCACTAAGCCCACTTTTGTCGCTATTTATGATCAATTAGGCTCAGTGATTTACCAACACACGTATGAGGCACCAATCAAGGAGATTGTTTTTACTGATTTCTCCGGTATTCGCGTAGGTAAATATGTTTTACATGTAATTTCATCTGGAAAACCTTTTGCTACTACGATTGTAAAAGAATAATTAAAGGCTAAAGGCGATGTATTTATTGCCTTTGTGTGTTCCTAATTTCGTTCCTCCACAAGCGATTACAATATATTGTTTGCCATTTACGGCATAAGTGGATGGTGTTGCGAAAGCTGCTGCGGGCAAGGTAATTGTTCGTAGCAGCTTTCCTGTTTTACTGGCAAAGATGCGTAATTTGCCATCTTTGGCAGCTCCTATAATTAATAAACCACTTGCTGTCACAATAGGCCCTCCATAATTTTCTGCTCCTGTTTCTTTGATTCCTCGTTTGGCTAATTCGGGTTCATCTCCAAATGGAATTTTCCAAAGGTATTTTCCTGTATTTAGGTCGATGGCATTTAAGGTCCCCCAAGGCGGACTTAAGGCAGGTAGGCCTTTGGAATCTAGAAACTTGGTGTATCCAGTCATTTGGTAGGGAGATACGTAGCCTTTAGAAGTGCTTGCACTCACTTCTTTGGGTATCTCTTGTAAAATATAAGACAAGATATTTTCCTTGTCTTCTTTGGAAATATGATTAAAGCCGGGCATCATACCTTTTCCGTTTGATATCATTTGTTGGACATAATTCTTAGTTCTTTTCGTTGATAGTTCCAAAAGGGACGGGTATCCACTCTGAGGATTCCCTTTTCTGTCAGTTCCATGACAAGATTGGCAATAGGTTTGATAGGACTTTTCTCTTGGATTTGAACTATTTACCTTATTCGAAACCATCTTTTGTATCCAACCCATTTCATTACTATTCACGTAGAGGATTCCGTCTGGATCAGCAGCTGCGCCGCCCCATTCGCCGCCACCATCAAAACCGGGCAAAATCAAGTTCCCTTTTTCACTCGGAGCTTCGTGCCATCCTTTATTTAAAGATGTTAAAGTTTGTTTGAGTTCTTTTTTGTTTTCTGCGTATGGATTAATGTCATCGTTTTGAACGTCGGATGATAAACGTGCATAGGGTTTAGGTAATGTAGGGTAAGGCTGCGTAGGCCAAGCTTTTTCGCCTTTTAGGGAAGAGCCAATTACTTTTTTCTCGATAATGGGGAATAGAGGTTTTCCGCTATTGCGATCAAATAGGAAAACGAATCCTTGTTTCGTGATTTGAGCCACAGCAGCTATCTTTTTTCCACGATGGGTAACTGTGACTAAATTGGGAGGCGCAGGTAAATCCCGGTCCCACAAGTCATGGTGGCTTGTTTGGAAATGCCAAAGACGTTTGCCTGTTTTAGCATCTAGGGCAATTAGGCAATTAGCGAAAAGATTAGTGCCTTTGCGATTTCCTCCATAAAAATCATAGCCAGCAGATCCGGTTGGAACAAAAAGGATGCCTCTTTCGTTATCCACTGCCATTCCAGCCCAATTATTAGCTGCGCCGGTGTGGGTATTTAGGTAGGCATCTTGGGGCCAAGTTTCGTAGCCTTTTTCCCCAGGATAAGGAATCGTATGAAAGGTCCAAACTAATTTCCCAGTTCTCACATCAAAAGCTCGGATATCTCCTGGAGCCGCATCAGCACCCTCTGATAAACGAACGGGCATGATGATGAGATTATGGAAAATAGTGCCAGGGGTATTGGAAATGATAAATTTATTGGATGCAATAGAAGGTAAACCCAAATGCAAATCGATCTTTCCCTGATCGCCAAAACTAGAAATCGGTTTTCCGGTCGCGGCGTCTAAAGCCCAAAGATTAGGCCCTGCCGTATATAAAATACGTTTCTCTATTCCATTTGTCCAATAGCTCACTCCTCTGGAAGTACTTGCCCAGTTTTTCAAAGGATCTCCAAAACGCCAAATTTCACGACCTGTTGCAGCATCCAAAGCAAATGCTTGAACGGTTGAACTCACTCCATAAAGTACGCCTTTGACAATTAATGGGTTTACCTGCATTTGGCCAGAATCTGGCAAATGGTATTCCCAAGCTACTTTCAATTGATTGATGTTCACCGCATTAATTTGCGTTAACGTAGAATAATGGTTTCGATCAGCACCACCTAAATATTCCGCCCAATCATCTGAAGAAGCGAAAGCAAAGGCAACGATTGATAACAGGAAAAGCTTTTTATACATACAATTTCAAATTATAATACTAGTTTAGTGTGATTTTAGCTCTAAACCATATCAAAATGAAATTATTTGCGCTAGTAGGCATGTTGCTGCCTTTTGGTCTAATGGCTCAACTATCTGTTCAGTCCATTTCTGTCGAGAATCAACAAAATCCCATTGGAATATGCGTATCAAATCCCCGTTTTTCTTGGAAAATGATCTCTAAGAAACGTAATGAAGTTCAATCTGCCTATTCTATCCAAGTTTTGCAAGGGAAGAATTTGGTTTGGAATACGGGAAAGGTAGCTTCATCCACCTCTTTGTTTATTCCCTATGCAGGGGAGAAATTACAAAGTAATGCGACTTACCAAGTCCAATTGCAGGTTTGGAATTCAGATGGAAAGCCAAGCCAATTAAGTTTAACAAGTTTTTCTACCGCTTTTTTAACGAAAGAGGATTGGAAAGCAAAATGGATTAGTTCCGGTTTACCTGCTGATACCGTGAATGGTCGGGTTCCATTTTTTAGTAATCAATTTGTTCTAAAGAAATCTGTGAGATCTGTTAGGGCATTTGTTACCTCTAAAGGGGCTTACGAAGCGCAAATTAATGGGTCTAGAGTGGGGGATTCGTATTTAAATCCAGGTTGGACAAGTTATAATAAGCATTTACAGTACCAAGTATACGATTTGACGAAACAGGTAAAGCAAGGCACTAATGAGATTCAGGTTCAGCTAGGTAGTGGTTGGTATCGATCACGTTTAGGCTGGCAGAATAACCAAAATTATTATGGATCCCAGACGGTTTTGCTTTGGCAACTAGAAATAAGCTATCAAGATGGTTCCAAGGAAAGCATTATTTCCGATAAGACTTGGCAAACGGGATATACGTCTATTCTTTCCTCTGAGATTTATGATGGAGAACATATTGATTCGCGAATCCAATCCAAAATAATAGCTAATGCCATTGAAGTGGCTGGCAATTATGGAGTGCTAGAAGCTCAGATTAATGAGCCCATTAAAAATCAGGAAACCTTGGCTGTAAAACGGGTGCTGACTAGTCCTAAGGGATATAAAATTTTAGATTTTGGCCAAAATATAGTAGGCTGGGTGAAGCTCCAGGTTAAAGGTAAATCAGGTCAAAAAGTCGTGTTAAGGCACGTGGAAATGTTGGATAAAAAAGGAGAGCCCTATTTTGAAAACCTGCGATCAGCTAAGGCATTAGCCACATATGAATTGAATGGGGAACAGCAAATGATTGAACCTCATTTTACGTTCTTTGGGTTTCGCTATGTTCAAGTGGAAGGTATTGATGTGAATCCAGGTGATTACCAGGCAATCGCTTTGCATTCCGATATGGCATCTTCTGGTTCATTTGAAACGAGTAATCCACTCTTAAATCAATTACAATCCAATATTCGCTGGGGTCAAAAAGGGAATTTCTTGGATGTGCCTACGGATTGTCCACAACGGGATGAGCGCTTGGGTTGGACGGG
>JBJTMW010000216.1:0-9562 GCA_046070715.1 Aquirufa sp.
GGAATAGGCTCTGTTGCAAAGGTTTCCACTCGAATATAAAGGTGATCCCGACTAAAACGACTAGACTCAAAAGGTCCACAATTCTTTCGGTAATTACCGTTCCAAAGGATTCCTCAAAAGGAATGTCTGCGGTCTTTTGCAGGGAGCCGCAGCGGGTTACCTCGCCTAAACGTGGTACCAGAAAATTCGCGAAATAGCCGATTAATACGGCTGAAAATGTGCGTATCGTTCCTGGTTTATAGTTCATTGCTCTCAAAAGTTGCTCCCAACGAAGCGCACGCAAAAGATGCGACAGGATGGAAATGACCACGGACACGGCCACCCAATTATAATCCGCTTGCTGGAAGGTAGCTAGGATGTCATTCCAATGCAATTGGCTTTTGGAAAAAGCCCAATACAACAGGCCTGCTGCCAATAAACTAGAAATAAGGTATTTTAGGATTGACTTTAGCATTTGGTTCTTTAATCAGAAGGCAAATTAAAGACCTTTCATTGTATTATGATGGTGATAATCCGATTATTTTTTTGTATTTTTGTAATGTTTTTTGGGGTAATTTGCCCCTAGTAATCAATTTAGAATGGCCAAATTACGTATTCTTTACGTTTCAAGTGAGGTAGATCCTTTTCAAAACACGTCAAAAATTGCTGATTTCGTTCGCGCTCTTCCTACAGCTATGCAGGAAAGAGGGATGGAAATTAGAATTTTAGTGCCTCGATTCGGTTCGATCAATGAGCGTAAAAACCGATTGCACGAAGTGGTTCGTCTTTCAGGTATTACCATTCCAATGGGTGAGGAAGAAAAGCCTTTAACCATTAAAGTAGCGAGTATTCCGGCTGCGAAATTACAAGTATACTTCATCGATAACGAAGATTATTACCAACGTAAATATGTGTTAACTGACAAGGAAGGCGCATTTTACCCAGACAACCATGAGCGTGCTATTTTCTTCTGCAAAGGAGCTTTAGAGACGGTTGTGAAGTTAGGTTGGGCTCCTGATATCATTCATTGCAATGATTGGATGTCTAGTTTAGTGCCTTTGTATATTTCGACGCATTACCAAAATCACCCGATTTACAAGGATTCGAAAACTATTTTCTCTCCACACAATTCTGCCTTTGATTTTACGTTTGAAGCAGACGATTTGATCGAAAAAGTGAAGATCGGAGATTTAGATGAAGCTCATTTAGGTAGCTTAGCTGGTGGAAATTACGAAGCATTTATTAAGATAGGTGCGGAGTATGCGGACAAAATAGTTTCTTTAGAAAATGCGGATAATAGCCGTATTCAATCGATTATTGATGAATATCAACATAAAACCTCTCAAAACATTGCCGATAATGACCTCGATTTCTTCGAAAAAACCTACTTGGAAATGTCCGGCAATTAAATGGGTAGGAATTCTTTCCTTATTCCTTGCATCCTGTGATACACCTAAAGAAATCGGCGACGATTTGTTTAGTGTGGAGGTGGGATTGAATTACTCAGACACCATCACGATTAAATCGTCCACGGTGCTGATAGATTCGATCTACACAGGGTCGCCTAATAGTCTTTTATTGGGTAATTTTAACCACCCAGTGTTAGGTTTGTCAGAATCTGCTTTTTTTACGCAGGTGTCTAATATTGATACGTTATTTGCCAAAAGTACGTCCGTTTATGATTCCTTAACCCTACGTTTAGCCTATGCAAATTACCAAGGGGATACAACGAAAACGCAAACCATGAGCGTTTATCGCTTATTAGATAGTTTAAACAGAGGGACGGATTATTTTGCGAATTCGTCCATTCGCAACGATGCTACGCTTTTAGGGAGACATACCTTTGCGCCACGTCCTATCCGTACGAGAGCGATGAATGGCGATTCGATTCGCTTAGATACCTTGCGTTTCCGCATGTCCGATACCTTTGGTCGTGAATTATTGAGTAAATATGCGGATGCTAAAGTGGCAGCGGGAAGTAAGGGTTTTAGAGATTATTTTCCAGGGATGTTGTTTAAATCTACGGCTTCTACACCCGGTGCGATGATTGGATTTAATCCGGGTTATTCACGAATGACCTTGCACTTCCATAATCCAGGCGATACGACGAAGTATTATATGGACTATTATTTCAGTCTTTCGAACTCCCTTTATCCGGAGATTTTGGCTCGTTTTAACCAGATTAAATCGACTAAGTCGGGGGCTTTAGCGGCGCTTCAAAATCCAGGAAATATCGTTTCCTCTACTGCGACAAGTGGTTTGACTTACGTGCAAGCTGGTACCGGTGTAGCGACGAAAGTAGAATTTCCCTATTTGTTGAATTTAAAGGGTAATCGTAATGTGGCTGTGAATAAGGCGGAATTAGTCTTGACCGCAGCGGATAATGTTGATTTGCAACAGACCATTGCGCAATTGTCCATCGTGGAAACGAATGCGACGAATCGTACGCTACGTAACAGTTATGGTTTGAAATACTTGCTTTCTGAAGGTGGTTCGACGGTTTTAACGTCAGCCATTAATCCAAGTTCAAAGACCTATACGTTTAACGTTACCACGGCTATTCAATCGATTTTAGTGGGTAAGCAAGCGAATACGGGTTGGTTAATCACCCCGGCTTTGACTTCTAATTCTTCAGGTAATACGAGAATTATCAATGAAAGCACCCGTTTTGTGCCATTACAAGCGTTGAAAGCACGTTTAAAAATCTATTATTCTTATATTGCCAAATAAACTTCGGCAATCATGACGAATCTACGAGTTAGCCTAGTCCAAACTGATTTGGTTTGGGAAGATCCAGCTGCTAATTGTGCGGCTTTGGAGGAGAAATTATCCGACTTAGCGGGTAAAACAGACGTTATCGTTTTACCAGAAATGTTTGCCACGGGTTTTTCGATGACACCCCACGGGGCAGAAATAGGCAGAGGTCCTGTACTCCAATGGATGCAGATTCAAGCGAATCGCCTGGGGGCCTTAGTCGTGGGTTCCCTCAAAGTAAAACAGCAAAATGATTTCTTTAATCGGCTCTATGCGGTTCATCCGGATGGAACTTTTACATCCTATGACAAACGCCATTTGTTTCGCATGGGTGGCGAACACGAATTTTATCAATCTGGTGATCAGCAAGTCATTGTTTCATACAAGGGCTGGAATATCGCTTTATTTGTCTGCTATGATCTTCGATTCCCCGTGTGGTCGCGCAATGTAGGCTTGGCATATGATGCGGCGATTTATGTGGCGAATTGGCCAGCTCCTCGGGCGAATGCTTGGAGAACCTTATTGCAGGCTCGGGCCATCGAAAATCTGTCCTATGTAGTGGGAGTAAATCGAGTGGGGACTGACGCGAATAACTTATCTTATGCGGGAGATTCCTTGTTAGTGGATTTTAAAGGCGGATTACAACTGGATTTACAAGCTGAAGACCAAATTTTGACTAGCGAGTTTTCAGCGGATGATTTAGCAGAATTTAGAGCGAAATTCCCCGCGCACTTAGATGCAGATGCGTTTAGCTTGTCTTCTCTTTAAAGAACTGCTCTAAATTACTGATTTCCTTCATGGGGCTATCGCACACTAGTTTACCTTGGTGAATCAGTAATACCCGATCACAGATAGCCTCTACTTCAGATAAAATATGGCTAGAGAATAAGATAATGCGGTCTTTTTGCAGGCTTTTAATCAGATTTCTGATCTCATCGCGTTGATTCGGATCGAGGCCGCTAGTGGGTTCATCCAAAATCAGTATTTTAGGATCATGCAGGATAGCCATGGCGATGCCTACGCGCTGCTGGTAGCCTTTGGAAAGCTCTTGGATTTTCTTGTGCGCCTCTTTTTGAAGGCCTACCCATTCGATGACTTCCTGGATTCGCTTGTCTAGATTCTCGAGCTGGTGTATGTTTCCGATGAATGCCAAAAATTCCCGCACATACATCTCCGGATAGAGCGGGTTGTTCTCTGCTAAATAGCCAATCTGCTTTTTGAGGGCAATTTCTTGTTCTTGCGGATCTTTTCCGTCGATTTCGACCTGACCTTCAGTGGGAGGAATCAACCCCAAAAGCATTTTTAATGTAGTTGATTTTCCGGCTCCATTGGGTCCTAAAAAGCCCACGATTTGACCCTCTTCTAAGCGGAAGTTAAGGTCCTGAACGGCAGATTGATTTCCGTAGTTTTTAGAAAGATGTTTGACCTCGATGAACATAATGACAAAGGTAGTCAAAAAGGGAATTATTTCGTGTAACTTTGTGTTTCTGATTCAAATGCCTACAAAATGCTAGATAAAATTCGCTTAGATCGTATCGAAGATGCCCTGGAAGATATTCGCCAAGGGAAAATAATTATAGTCGCTGACGATGAAGATCGGGAGAATGAGGGCGATATGATTTGCGCATCGGAAGCGATTACTCCTGAAATTGTGAACTTTATGATTAAGGAGGCACGCGGTTTAATGTGTGTGTCATTGACAGATGAGCGTTGCCAGGCCTTGGGTTTAGAGATGATGGTGAATCAGAACACTACTTCACATGAAACTCCGTTCACGGTTTCGGTGGATTTATTAGGCAATGGTTGTACAACGGGTATTTCTGCCCAGGATCGTTCGAAAACAATTCAAGCCTTGGTGGATCCGGCCACTCAACCAGCTGATCTAGGAAGACCCGGTCATATTTTCCCCTTAAAATCACGTACGGAAGGCGTTTTGCGCCGTACCGGTCATACAGAAGCCTCGATGGACTTTGCGCGTTTAGCGGGTTTTAAACCGTCTGGGGTGTTGATTGAAGTGTTGAATGAAGATGGCAGTATGGCACGATTGCCAGATTTGCGCGTCATCGCGGACAAGTTTGATTTGAAATTAGTGACGATCAAGGATTTGATTGAATACCGTTTAGCCAAAGAATCCCTCATTAAGCGGGAAATCGGGGTGAATATGCCCACAGAATGGGGCTCTTTTGAATTGGTTGCTTTCAAGCAAATCAATACAGGAGATACCCATTTAGCGTTGATCAAAGGAAGCTGGGAAAAAGACGAGCCTGTGATGGTTCGTGTGCATAGTTCTTGTGTGACGGGTGATATTTTTGGTTCTTGCCGTTGTGACTGCGGGGAACAATTGCACGCTGCGATGGAAATGGTGGAGAGAGAGGGTAAAGGGGTTATTTTATATATGTTCCAAGAGGGCCGCGGAATCGGTCTTATTAATAAATTGAAAGCCTATAAATTGCAAGAGCAAGGCCGGGATACCGTAGAAGCTAACTTAGAATTAGGCTTTGCGATGGATGAGCGCGATTATGGCGTAGGTGCCCAAATTTTACGTGATTTAGGCATTCACAAAATTCGTTTGATCTCCAATAACCCGAAGAAAAGAGCCGGATTGATGGGCTACGGGTTAGAAATCGTGGATTCTATCGGAATCGAAATTCCAGCGAATCCACACAATAAGAAATATTTAGAAACGAAAAGAGATAAAATGGGGCACGCGATTCGCTAGAATCACGTGCCTATTTTATTATTGATTCCCTAAGATGATAGGGGCACTCTTGCCACCCATGATGATCACTTTCGCGTTAGGGGATTTAGCTAATTCTTTTTGGGCAATAATCGACTCATATTGCAATTGCTTGTCGCTTAAACCCGTAGATAAAATCTTCTGGTAATCTGCGATTCCTTGCGCTTCTACGCGCTTTCTCTCCGCCTCTTGCTTCTCTTTCTGTAATACGAATTGCATCTTTTGTGCATCTTGTTCCGCATTGATTTTTGACTCAATTGTTTGCTTTACAGAAGTAGGAAGATTGATGTTTCGGATCAATAATTGCTCTAAAACTAATCCTCTTTTCTTAAAATTCTTTTCAATGTCTTGGTAAATACGCTGTTGGAATTCGTTGCGCTTTAGGGAATAAAGGGCCACCGCATCGTAATAAACCGCATTGTCACGAATCATCGTGCGCGTAATAGGACGAACCACCTTGTCTTTGTAATCCTCGCCTATCTCGGCTAAAACGCGCGGTGCCTCAGAAGGAATAATACGGAAAAGGACGGTCAAGTCGACTACCACTTCTAATCCATCGGCTGTTAAAACGCGGATGGCATCGTCACCCGCTTTATCGCCTTCGTCGTGAACGCTGGACATGGTGTAGTTTTGGGTTTTAGCATCGAAAACGACCACTTTAGCTAAGGGGTTAACGAAGTTCAAACCACTATTTAGGGTAGAGGGTTGCACTTTTCCGAAGACACTTTGGACCCCTACTTCACCCGCGTCCACTTGTACTACGGCGGAACTCGTTAATCCCAAAAGGGCAAAAACAGCTCCTACCACTTTCAAGGTTTTGCTGTATTTCGAGAAGACTAAATTAGGGTTTGCGATCGCGTTTCCAGCAATAAACAACAAGATCCCGAGGAAGATGAAAAACATAGTTTTTTGATTTAAATGTCATCAAATTTATCATAAAGTATTCAATAATCCCTAATTTTGAATATGATTGAAATCAAGGGTTTATCTAAATCTTTTAACGGTCGTGTCGTACTCGATGACATTAATGCGAATTTCCTACAAGGAAAGACGAATATGGTGATTGGGGGAAGTGGAACAGGGAAATCAGTTCTGCTGAAATGCATGATCGGGATTTTAGTGCCTGAGAAAGGAAAAGTGCTGTATGATGGACGTGATTTTTTGACTGCTCACCAAGATGTAGTGAAAGAAATTCGCCGGGAAATGGGCGTTTTATTTCAAGGAGGTGCCCTTTTTGATTCTAAATCAGTGCTAGAGAACGTCCGGTTTCCCCTAGACACATTGACCTCCCAAACCCTCGAAGAAAAGAACGCCCAGGCGATGCTTTGTTTGCAACGGGTGGGCTTAGAAAGTGCTGCGCTTTTAATGCCTTCAGAGATTTCTGGCGGGATGAAAAAGCGGGTGGGGATCGCTCGTGCGATCGTGATGAACCCGAAATATTTATTTTGTGATGAACCTAATTCTGGTTTAGATCCGTTAACGGCCGTGAAAATTGATTATTTGATTCAGGAAATCACGCAGGAATACAATATGACGACCGTGGTTATTTCGCATGACATGAACTCCGTGATGCGGATGGGTGAATCGATTATTTTCTTGAAAGAAGGGAAGAAGATTTGGGAAGGAAATTCGGGAACGTTTCACCATTCAGGCGTGCCAGCTTTAGAGGAGTTTTTGTCTACTAAATTATTTTAATATGTTTTCTCTACGTGAATATAATACGTTTGGGATTGAGGCGGAAGCTCGTCAATTCGTAGAGATTAGTTCGATTGATCAATATATATCACTACGTAAATCTGGGGAATACGCGCATTTGCCCCACCTTTTTCTAGGTGGAGGAAGTAATGTGTTGTTGACCAAAGCCCAGGAGGCGCTTGTGGTTAAAATTTCTATTCCAGGTATCACGGTTATAAAAGAGGATGCTGATAATGTTTGGTTGAAAGGGGGTGCTGGAGTGGTTTGGGATGAGTTTGTTCAATATGCTGTGAATCAAGGTTGGTCAGGATTAGAGAATTTATCCTTGATTCCTGGTACCGTGGGTGCAGCTCCCATGCAAAACATCGGTGCCTATGGCGCTGAAATTAAGGACACCTTTGAGTCCTTGGAGGCGCTGAATTTACAGACCTTAGCATTAGAAGTGTTTGATGCCAAAGCTTGTGCTTTTGGCTACCGCGAAAGCTTCTTTAAGCGCGCAGGAAAGGGTCAATACCTGATAAGTTCTGTGACGTTTAAATTGTCCAAGAAGCCATCGGTTAAAACATCTTATGGAGCGATTCAGGAGGTTTTAGCAGCTAAGGGAATTACACAACCCTCCATCCGAGAGGTAGCTGACGCAGTCATTGAAATTCGCCAGAGTAAATTGCCAGATCCCAAGCAAATCGGTAACTCTGGTAGCTTTTTTAAGAATCCGACGGTTTCTGCTTCGGAGGCTTCACGACTTAAGGCAGAGTTTCCTGGTATTCCACATTATCCAGTGGAGGGTAGCACGGATGTCAAATTTCCAGCAGGTTGGTTCATCGAAAAAGCAGGTTGGAAAGGTTTTAGACGTGGAGATGCGGGAGTGCACGCGAAGCAGGCACTCGTGTTAGTGAATTATGGAGAGGCGACAGGAGGGGAGATTTTGGCCCTATCAGAAGAAATTAAGCAATCAATTAAAGACACATTCGGGGTCGCTTTAGAAACCGAAGTAAATATTTTATAATATGATATTACCCACTTTAGAAAATTTAGGAAAAGGCCCCTTCTTTTTGATGGCAGGATCTTGCGCGATTGAGAGCCATGATTTAGCGTTTGAGATCGCGGAAAAAATTGATGGCCTGACGAAAGCGATGGGTATTCCCTATATTTTCAAAGGTTCTTACCGCAAAGCTAATCGTACGAAAATTGATTCCTTTACGGGTATTGGTGATATTAAAGCCTTGGAAATTCTGCAAGCAGTGGGGAAACATTATTCTTTGCCTACGGTAACCGATATTCATGAAAGTGCGGAAGCAGCAATGGCTGCGGCCTATGTCGACGTTTTACAAATCCCGGCTTTCTTATGCCGTCAAACCGATTTATTAGCCGCCGCTGCTCAAACAGGCAAAGCCGTTAACATCAAAAAGGGCCAGTTTATGTCTGGCGCTTCGATGCGATTTGCGGTAGAAAAAGTATTACATGAAAATCCAGAGGCGGTTGTTTACTTGACTGACCGTGGTAATTCTTTTGGCTATGGAGATCTAGTGGTAGATTACCGCAACTTGCCTGAGATGTCTGCGATGAATGTTCCAGTTATTATGGATTGTACGCATTCCTTACAGCGTCCAAATCAAACCACGGGAGTAACGGGTGGGCAACCCGCACTTATTGAAACGATTGCTAAAGCCGCTATCGCGGTAGGTGCGGATGGAATCTTCATTGAAACCCACCCGAATCCTTCAGTAGCGAAATCAGATGGCGCTAATATGTTGCCATTAGATCAATTAGAGGGGCTTCTAGAGAAACTTTTACGCGTTCGCGAAGCGATCGTTTAGTGCATTTTATAGCTGATTTGGAGGGTGATATCGGTTTTAGTATCCCCTTCAATCGCATCTAAACCGGATCCCACTTCTGTTCGATCTCGGTATTGAATGCGTGCCCATTTAGCCGCTACTGCGATTTCTCTGTTCATTTGATAGGAAACTACGCAGGTTGTTTTGATGGCATTTCCCGCATAGGCCGGTAAAAGGAAAGAATAGGGAACGCCAGGTTCATACGCATAATTTCGCGTATCATAGCTGGGCGTATTGATATAGGCGAAACGTCCCTGTAGATTCCATTTACCCTGATCCAATTTTACATCCTGTATCAGTAAATAGCCGATTTCTTCGCTTAGTTTTGATGCCATGATGCGCACGTGAAAATCCCAGGATTTTAGGGCGACGTAATGCCCATCCAGGCTGATTTGAAGCAGATCTTTGTCTTCTTTTCGACTCCATTTGCCTTGGATAAATCCGCGAGCACTATGTCTTTTTTCCCATTGCAAGCGATTTAGGAATTCCCAGCCAGAGGTATTGGAGTCTACCACTTGGTATTTTGGCCCCGGGAAGCGAAAATAATCCACATAGGAGCTAA
>JBJTMW010000217.1:0-3187 GCA_046070715.1 Aquirufa sp.
GTTTCCAGCTTGCAAGCTGCTTTACCTACGAAAAGCTATTTATTAGGAACTAACCCACTGGATTTCCGCCAGCTCTCCATCCAGCCAAATGGAAAGATGATCATCACCACCAAAGATTCCACACAGCACGAATTTAAACTGGCTCAAGGTTCTTGGGCTACCGGAAAGTCAAACCTAGTCGGTCCTTACATGCTGAGAGCGGCGAGAGTCGATTTAGCGAAAAAAGCGCCGTTTGATTATGCTGGATCCTATCGCTGGGTGGATGCTGAGACCCTAGAGATTACGCTATTGTATTTTGAAAGTCCGCACCATTGGACGTTTACCTTCAAAGGTGATCAAGTTTCAGTGGTCAATTCTTTTGAGCCCAAAAATGAAATCAAGATTCCGCAACGAAAATAGGCGGGATTTCGTCGCAAAATTTGACCGCAAGGATATGATTTACAAGATATATTCGTAAAATGGAATCAGAAACCTATACTAATATGAAAAATAACAACAACCCCTCACGTCGTCAGTTTTTGGCGGCTGGCTCATTAGCCTCATTAGGCCTTTTATGGGCATCTAATTCTTCCTTCAGTTTTGCTAAACCAAACTCGGTTTTTGGTGGTGTTCAAGTAGGAACGATAACGTATTCTTTCCGCGGTATGCCGGGAGATATCAAGCAAATCATCCAATATTGTGTAGACTCAGGTGTTTCAGCCATTGAATTAATGGGAGATGCCGTGGAAGATTACGCGGGCCGTCCGTTGAATCCGGTACCTATGCGTTGGACACCAGGTCAACCACGTCCAACCTTAACAGATGAGCAAAAAGCTCAGATGGCACAATACCAAAAAGACGTTGCCGCGTGGCGTGAGTCTGTTTCCATGGATAAATTCAAGGAAGTACGCAAGATGTTAGATGACGCGGGAATCTCCGTTTATGCCTACAAACCAAATGCATTCAGTGAGAGAAACTCCGATGCAGAAGTGGAATCGGCTTTGCGTGCAGCTAAAGTGTTAGGGGCTAAATCGGTGACAGTAGAATTACCTACTTCATCCGCTCAAACACAACGTTTGGGAGCTTTAGGAGAGAAACACAAAATGTATTTCGGCTACCATACCCATTTACAAGTGAAGGATACGGTGTATGATGAGGCTTTGGCCCAAAACCCTTACAATTCCATCAACCTAGATTGCGGTCACTACATCGCGGTGGGAGCACCTCATAACACCGCCTCTTTATTAGCCTTCATCGAAGCAAAACATGATCGCATCACCAGCATGCACATTAAGGACCGCACATCGAAAGAGCATGGCGCTGGTAACTTAGAATGGGGAAAAGGCGATACGCCGCTTAAAGAGGTGTTAACCTTATTGAAAACGAAAAAATACAAATTCCCAGCAACGATTGAACTCGAATATGAAGTTCCAGCTGGATCTACGGCAGTAGCCGAGGTGAAGAAATGCGTGGAATATGCGAAGAATATTCTAGCTTAATAAAAATGCTTGTAAAAGGGGCGCCTCAACATGTGAAGCGCCTTTCTTTTTATTTATACCCATCTATCGTCTCAATACTACCATCTGGTCGGTATTTCAACTCAGTTACTTTGATATTTCTTAAATGGGTCTTACCCGAGATTTCCACATCGTGGTAGTATAAATACCATTTGCCATTTTGTTCCACAATGGAATGGTGATTCGTCCAACCTTTCACTGGCTTCAAGATAACCCCTTGGTAGGTAAATGGTCCATAAGGACTTGTTCCCGTCGCATAAGCGATGTTATGCGTATCGCCTGTCGAATAAGAAAAATAGTATTTCCCTTGGTATTGGTGCACAAAAGCGGCTTCGAAAAAACGACGATCGTGATCTTCTGACAATAAAATCTTGCCTTGCGCATCTAAAATCTGCACATTTCGTGGCGCTTCTGCCATCTGCTTCATATTCGCATCTAAACGGGCAACTTTTGCCATCAAAGCAGGCTGACCATTTGCTGGTTGTGATTCATCTGTCGCACCATAAGTACCCGACTTCCACCGCTGTAATTGACCACCCCAAATACCGCCAAAATATAAATAATAAGATCCGTCTTTGTCCTTAAATACGCAAGGATCGATACTGAAAGAACCTTTCATGTACTCTTTTTCCGCTTTGAATGGGCCCTCTGGTTTAGCGGAAGAGGCTACTCCAATGCGGAAAACTCCTTCCTTATCTTTGGCAGGAAAATACAAATAGTACGTCCCCTTCGATTCAGCAGCATCTGGTGCCCAAAGCATCTTAGAAGCCCAAGTCACGTCTTCCAGCTTTAAAGCTACGCCGTGGTCTACCACTGGGCTAGCTGGCGTCTTTTGAGATAACACATGGTAATCACGCATCGCGAAATGACTTCCTAAATCATCCTCTTTCACTCCCGCATCGATGTCATGCGATGGATAAATATAGATTTGTCCCTGAAATAGATGCGCAGACGGATCAGCGGTGAACATGTGTGATACCAATGGTTTCGACTGCCCTAGCGCAGTTAAACTCAATAGGCTTAAAGCGAGTATTTTTTTCATGTTAAATCGTTTATGTTTAAAGGTCTGAATTGTTTATTTTTACTTCTATGAAACCGATCGAAACCGCTTTGCTCTCTTTTGGCATGTCTGGCCGTGTTTTTCACGCCCCATTCATCCAGCTTCATCCTGGATTCAATTTACACGGATCCTGGGAACGCTCCAAGAAAAATATCGAGAATGCTTACCCTGGCACAACCTCCTATGAATCGATGGAAGCCGTTTTAGCGGACACTTCGATTGAGTTAGTCATCGTCAATACCCCCATCTATTCCCACTTCGAATACGCGACTGCTGCCTTAAAAGCAGGAAAACATATCGTCGTGGAGAAGGCATTTACTTGCAACGCTGCTGAGGCAGAAAAGCTCGTTTCGTTAGCGAAAGAAGTGAATAAAAAGATCTTTGTTTACCAAAACCGCCGTTGGGATTCCGATTTCTTAACATTGAAAAAGGTACACGAATCAGGTGTTTTGGGCGATATCGTCGAAGCCGAGTTTCATTTTGATCGCTACAATCCCCTCATGTCCCCTAAAAGACATAAAGAAGATGCAGGTCCCGGCGCTGGAATCGTGACCGATTTAGGTCCTCATTTAATTGATCAAGCTTTGCATTTATTTGGAAAACCTACTCAGGTTTTTGCAGATTTACGCAA
>JBJTMW010000218.1:0-13371 GCA_046070715.1 Aquirufa sp.
GTTTCGCGACAAAAAAACTATCTACCAGGACGGAGGCCACGTCGAATTTTTCCAAACGCAAAAGGCACCGGATTTTCGAAAAGAGGCTATAAGAATGATAGGGATCTACTTTTAGGGCCACGTCATAGGCCTCGATGGCGAGCGCGTAGTTCTTTTCGTATTGGTGGGAGAGGGCTAGGTTATAGCGGAAGTTGATGTTAGTGGGGAGTAATGTGATGGCTTGTTGGAGGTATTTTCTGGCCTCTTCGTATTTTTCTAGTACGAGGTAGTCGAAACCGATGGCTCCCAGGGTCTCGCCTGATCGATCGTATTTTAAAAACTCTAAGTAATCCTTTACAGCCAGGTCGAATTTCTCTGTTTTTTCGTAGGTGATGGCGCGGTTTCGCCAGGCTTTTACGTCTTTAGGGTTTAGTTTAATTGCCAAAGTCAAAGCAGCAATCGCCTCCTTATACCGACCATTCTCAAAATGTGCAGCAGCTTTCAAACGATAGGACTCTGCCGTCTGGGCAAACGCACTAAAAGACAGCAATGCTAAAAGGAGGAATTTTTTCATGTTGGCAATCTCCGCAAAGCCACAGACAAATAGGGTCAAACGCTATAAAATTTATTAAGCGGTAAAAAAACCGTAGAATCCATTAAATCTCTGCCAAATAAAGTCAAACCCTTGCCTGTGAATCAATTAAAATGGTAAGTTTAGTTTTTAAGACTGTTTCTATGTTCAATCAGAATCGAATCCTGCGGGTTTTTAAGTTCATCACATTGCTGAAGACGTTCCCGGCTAAATCCATTAAGAGGCTTGCTGCTACGTTAGAGATATCGGAGCGGAGTTGTTATCGCTACATGGATTTGTTAGCGGAGCTGGGCTTTCAGGTGGAGAAGGATCAGCATAATAAGTTCTTTTTGCAGGACCAAGTGCCTTATTTCGATGAATCTAATAGGCTGGCGAGTACGATTGTTCATGGGCATTTGGCCAAACTCTTAGCGCAAATAAACGAGGCGATAAAGGAGCAAAAGCAAGTCATACTTCACAAATACCAGTCTGCGAGTAGTGAATCGATCGCTGATCGCTTAGTAGAACCTATCGGTTTTACGGCGAACTATACGTACCTCTGTGCCTATGAACCAGCGGATGCGCAGAATAAATATTTCAAGCTGGAGCGGATGGGATCCATTGAAATACTGGCAGAAACTTATAAATTTAAGGAAGCTCACGTCTTGCTTACACCCGATGTTTTTGGCTTTAATGATTCAGGAGAGAAGTTTCCTATCAAGCTAAAATTAAGCATGCGCGCTATGCTGTTCCTAAAAGATGATTATCCGGCGACGGCTGATTATTTAACGGACCAAAAAGATGACTCCTGGTTCCTCGAAGTAGAGGTGAATAGTATGGAGCCAGTGGAGCGGATATTGAGGGGAATGCCGGGGGAGGTGGAAGTCATAAATTCTTAATTCAACCCATTTAAAATTCTTATATCTAAGGTCTGTGAGCTTTATAATTGATTTGCCTCTGAATAAAGAAGTAGTCATATTATTGGAATTTGCCTAAAACTAGAATAGCTTTATATTAGCTATCATCTGCTTGAATTAAGACGATAATAAATGAAGTTTAACCAGTTTAACGAAGACTCTAGAGTAAAGTTACCCACTATCCTACATTTGGTAAGTTTGGGTTACGAGTATCTGTCTCTTAAAGATCAAGTCTGGGATGAATCAACGAATATCTTTACCGAGATATTTTTTAATTCTACGAAGCGTTTAAATCCTGAAATGTCCGATGGCGATATCGAGAGATTATATGCAGAACTTACGCTTTGTTTGGAAAACGATGATTTAGGTAAAGCATTCTATGAGAAGTTAATTGCTAAATCGGGTACTCGAATAATTGACTTTGAGGATTTTGAAAATAACAAATTTAACGTTGTTACTGAATTAACCTACAAAAAGGATGATGATGAATTTAGGCCAGATATCATTTTGTTAATTAATGGTTTACCACTGGCATTTATTGAAGTCAAGAAGCCTAATAATCAAGATGGGATTTTAGCAGAACACAAGCGAATTCAGACCCGTTTTCAGAATAAAAAATTCAAAAAGTTTGTGAACATGACCCAGTTGATGGTGTTCTCAAACAATATGGAGTACGATAACAGCTCATCGATGCCCATTGAAGGGGCATTTTATGCGACCTCCTCATACAAGAAACCTATATTTAATTACTTTAGAGAGGAGGAGTCTTTCGACCTAGAAAAGTTGATTTTACCAGTTAGTGATGAATTAGAGACGGAAATCTTAAAGGATAACAATAAGGTAGCCATTAAGAATTCAACTGAGTTTCTAACCAATAAAAATCCCAATACACCAACTAATCGAATTTGTACTTCGTTATTTCAGCGTGATCGATTATCCTTCTTGCTCCAATATGGATTGACATATGTGAAAGAAAATAGTGGCTTGCAGAAGCACATTATGCGCTATCCTCAATTGTTTGCTACCAAAGCGATAGAGCATAAATTGGATGAAGGGGTTAAGAAAGGGATCATTTGGCATACACAAGGCAGTGGTAAAACTGCATTGGCTTATTATAATGTTAGGTATCTGACAGACTACTATCATGCAAAAGGAGTCGTTCCTAAGTTTTATTTCATCGTCGATCGGATTGATTTATTAATTCAAGCAGGTAGAGAATTTAAGAGTAGAGGTTTAGTTGTTCATAACATAAATTCCAGAGAAGAGTTTTCTCGTGATATTAAGTCGACCAGTGTTATTCATAATAATTCAGGGAAGCCTGAGATTACGGTTGTTAATATTCAAAAGTTTGAGGATGATTCTAGTGTCATAAAAAATAACGATTATAACCTAAATATCCAGCGTGTATACTTTTTGGATGAGGTTCATAGGAGCTATAATCCCAAGGGGAGCTTTTTAGCTAACCTACATGAGTCGGATTCAAATGCCATAAAAATTGGATTAACAGGGACTCCATTAATTGGAAATGAGTTTAACTCGAAATCTTTGTTTGGGGACTATATTCACAAATACTATTACAATTCATCGATAGCTGATGGATATACCTTAAGGCTTATACGAGAAGAAATTGAGACAAAGTATAAGTTAACGTTACAGCAAGCATTAGAAGATATTGAGCTTTTAAAAGGTGATGCAGATAAAAAGTTAGTTTATTCTCATCCTAAATTTGTGGAGCCTATGCTCGATTATTTAGTGAATGATTTCGAGAATGCTCGCATTGCAATGAATGACAGTACTATTGGTGCAATGGTTGTTTGTGATTCTTCAGATCAAGCGAAGCAGATGTTCGAAATTTTTGAGGCCAAATATGCAGAATTTTCTGAACATGAAGCATACTCGATGGCTGCAGAACCTAAAGTTAGGTATGGTGAAAAAAGAGAAAATGATAGAAAGGTGAATTCAGCGGCCTTAATTCTGCATGATATAGGCACCAAAGAGGATCGAAAAAGACAAGTAGATGATTTTAAAGAGGGGAAAATAGACTTGTTGTTCGTTTACAATATGTTGTTAACCGGCTTTGATGCTCCCAGGCTTAAAAAGTTGTACATAGGCCGTGTAATTAAAGCACACAATCTATTACAAACGCTTACAAGGGTAAATAGAACCTATAATAATTTTAGATATGGATATGTAGTAGATTTTGCTGATATCCAAAAAGAGTTTGATAAAACGAATCGTGCCTATTTCGATGAATTACAATCTGAATTAGGTGATGAAATGCAGCATTATTCAAATATTTTCAAAAGTGCAGACGAAATAGCAGCAGAGATTTATCAAATAAAGGATGTGTTATTTCATTACAACACGAATAATGCAGAAGTATTCTCTCAACAGATTTCTAAAATAGGAGATAGGAAGCAGATTTTAGATCTTGTAAAGGCATTAAATAATGCTCGAGATTTATACAATATAATCCGATTGTCTGGTAATCACGACTTGCTGGATAGGCTTGATTTTCATAAGCTTTCACAACTTGCTAGAGAAGCTAATAACCGACTAGCCCTCATCAACACAAAAGAATCATTAGAGAATAATGTGGATACGAGCAACTTGTTGAACGTCGCATTAGAGGATGTTTTCTTTGCTTTCGTGAAAGTCAAAGAGGAAGAAATGATTCTAGCAGATCAATTAAAAAACATTTTACAAAGAACGCGTGAGTCTCTAGGAGGTAATTTTGATCAGCATGATCCCGAATTCATTTCTTTGAAAGAAGAATTGGAACGTTTATTTAGAAAGAAAAATCTGAATGAAGTGACCAAAGAAGAAATGGAACAAAATATTAAACAACTTGAAACGCTTTTTCAGGCATCCAAAGAACTCGATCGTAAAAATCAGCTACTAAAAGCTAAGTATGATAACGATGCAAAATATGCTCGATTACATAAACGATTAATGGAGAAGAATCCGCTGACAGAAAGTGAGAGTAAGTTATTTGAAGCATTGCATAGTTTAAAGAAAGAAGTGGATAGTGAGATAGAGCAGAACTCGAAAATGATGGAAAATGAGAGTTATGTGGAGAGACTTATGATTAGATTAGTCATTGAACAATTGAAAAATAAGCATCAGCTTCCGCTTGATGCTAAGCAAGCAAAAGTGATCAACGGAATGATGGTCAGAGAGTACATGAATGAATTTTACGGAAGAGTAGCCTAACCTAACCAAACCACACATATGATGAAACAACAAAATGCGCTCAAAATATATGAAGATATACAAGTGCGTACGCACTGGGATGCTGAACAAGAGAAATGGTTTATTTCAATTGTAGATGTAATTACAGTTTTAACTGATAGCCCTAATCCTGCTGTGTATTGGCGGGTGATGAAAAAGCGCTTAAAAGACGAAGGAAATGAAACCGTTACAAATTGTAACGGTTTGAAAATGCGAGCTCCTGACGGTAAAATGCGGCTTACGGATGTAGCTGATCCGGAACAGTTGTTCCGTTTAATTCAATCTATCCCATCGCCTAAAGCTGAACCATTTAAACTTTGGTTAGCTCAATTAGCGGCAGAACGCTTAGATGAGTTGCAGGATCCAGAGTTGACTATAGACAGAGCATTGGAGCAATATATGAGTCTGGGCTACTCCGAAAATTGGATTAACCAGCGCCTGAAAAGTATTGAAGTTCGAAAGGAGTTAACGGAAGAATGGAAAAGCAGAGGATTGCAAGAAGGTGTTCAGTTTGCTACTTTAACTGATATTATAACAAAGGCTTGGTCAGGTAAAACTACCAAAGAATACAAAATGCTGAAAGGCTTGAAAAAAGAGAACCTGCGCGATAATATGACAAACACCGAATTAATTTTAAATATGTTAGCCGAGGCCTCCACGAAAGACATTTCACAAGCAGTGAACCCTGCTAATTTTGAGCAAAGTAAGCAAGTAGCAAAGCAAGGCGGTAATGTTGCCAAAGTAGCCATGAAGGAACTAGAATCAAAAACGGGCAATAAAGTTGTATCGTCTTTAAGTGCCAAAAATATATTAAATAAAAAAAATTAAATGACCTCAACAGTAACATTTGAAAAACAAACCAAAGCCTTAATTGACGATTTAAAGAGCGTATGTGCCAATTACGGATTAGGTAATGACGGGAATGAGTTTAAAATTATCACGCAGGTCTTCCTTTATAAATTCTTAAATGACAAGTTCGTTCACGAAGTAAAGCAGCTGGATTCAAATCTTGCGACTGCCGAAAATTGGGAAGTTGAGCTAAAGAAATATTCATTGGATGATTATGAAATGCTCATGCTTCAATTAAGCGAAAGTGCAGCTCGTTTAAAACCCAATCAGTTTATTTCAAGTTTATTTGAACGCCAAAATGAAGCTAATTTTGCAGAAATCTTTGACAATACCTTACTGGATATTGCCAAAGAGAATAGTGATATATTTTCTGTAGTAACTGAGGGCGGCGAGAAAATTGTTTTGTTTGAAAACATCAGTAAATATGTAACAGATAAACGGGATGACTTTTGTAAAGCTATTATCAATAAACTAATTGGGTTTAGTTTTGAGCATATTTTTCATGAGAAATTCGATTTTTACGCCACTATTTTTGAATACCTAATTAGTGATTACAACACGAATAGTGGAGGTAAATATGCTGAATATTTCACACCTCATGCGGTGGCAAAAATTATGGCGTCGTGTTTAGTTACAGAGGAGGTTAAGGATGTCACTTGTTACGATCCATCTGCTGGTTCAGGTACTTTATTGATGAATTTAGCTCACGCCATTGGGGAAGACAAGTGTACGATTTATTCTCAGGATATTTCTCAGAAGTCATCTAATCTATTGCGGTTGAATCTTATCCTTAATGATCTAGTGCATTCAATCCCCAATATAGTAAAAGGGAATACCATCTTGGAGCCCTATCACAAAGAAGCAAATGGTAAATTAAAACAGTTTGATTTTATCGTTTCAAATCCGCCGTTTAAATTAGATTTCAGTGATTATGTAGCTGATCTAGATACAAAGGAAAACAATGAACGATTTTTTGCTGGAATGCCTAATGTGCCCAAAGCAAAGAAAGAGGGAATGGCTATTTATCCCTTGTTTATTCAGCACATTGTCTACACGCTGAATCATAGGGGTAGAGCGGCTATCGTCGTTCCCACAGGATTTATCACGGCCCAAAGTGGTATTGAAAAGAAGATTAGAGAGCGCCTAGTCGAAAAACAGACGCTTCGAGGTGTAATCAGTATGCCTAGTAATATTTTTGCTACCACAGGTACCAACGTTTCTATCTTGTTTTTAGATAAAGCTAACACGAAGGGGAACATCGTATTGATGGATGCTTCTAAACTAGGAACTACAGTTAAGGAAGGTAAAAACCAAAAAACATTACTGTCTTCCGATGAGGAACAATTAATCATTAACACCTTTAATCAGCATGAGGCGGTGGAAGGTTTTACTGTGGTAGTTTCTTATGACCAAATTAAAGAAAAGAACTATAGCTTCAGTGCTGGGCAATATTTTGATGTGAAGATTGAATACACCGATATCACACCAGAGGAATTTGAAGCAAAAATGAATGCTTTTCAATCTAATTTAAATAGTTTGTTTGCTGATTCAAAAGAATTGGAAAATGAGATTCAGAAACAGTTAAAGGGATTGAAGTATGAATAATTCATTGACAAAACTTTCAGATATAATTGACGAAATATCAATGGGCCCTTTTGGTTCAGATATAAAAGTAGAAAATTTTGTAAAATCAGGAGTCCCTGTTTTGAATGGGGCTAATTTACCTAAATTTAAGCTTTTTGAAAATGAGTTCAGATACGTGACTGAGGAAAAGGCGAAAACTTTTAAAAAGGCAATAGCTAGAAGAGGAGATATAATAATAACTCATCGGGGAACTTTAGGGCAGATTTCTTATATACCAGAGTCATCTAAATATAATGAATATGTTATTTCTCAGAGCCAGTTTAAAGTTTCACTAAATAGAAAGTTAGCTGATCCAGCATATTTCGTATATTATTTTCATACAAATGAAGGACAGAAAAGATTGCTGGCCAATAAATGTCACGTTGGAGTCCCTGCGCTTGCACAAGCTACCACAAATTTTAGGTTGATTCAAATACCCCTACCTGAATTACAAATACAAAAACAAATTGCTGCAGTTCTTTCTGCATTAGAATCCAAAATCGAGCTTAATAACCTGATTAATGCCGAATTAGAATTGATGGCCAAAACCATTTATGATTATTGGTTTGTTCAGTTTGATTTTCCTGATGAAAATGGGAAACCTTATAAATCAAATGGAGGTAAAATGGTTTGGAATGAGGAGTTGAAAAGGGAGATTCCTGAGGGGTGGGAAGTAGTTGAACTAAAAGATATTGCTAATATATCAATGGGGCAGTCTCCCCCAGGTGAGTCGTATAATGAAGATGGCGAAGGAATGATATTCTATCAAGGCTCTACCGACTTTGGAAATCGTTTTCCATCTGTTAGAAAATTTACAACACAACCATCGCGCTTTGCTAAAGAAGGGGATATTTTATTAAGCGTTCGTGCGCCTGTTGGGACATTAAATATTGCTAAAGAGGATTGCTGCATAGGTCGTGGTCTTGCCGCTCTGAATAGTAAGGACAACTGTGTTGCTTATCTCTTTGGAGTTATGGTTAATCTCAAACAGATATTTGATAGGAGAAACGTTAACGGTACTACTTTTGGGTCTATAACTAAAGATGATTTGTTTTCATTAGGTGTGATTAAGCCTGAAAAAAGTATTTTGAAACAATTCCATTCGTTTATAAATCCAACTTTTGAAAAACAAAATAAATTAGAACTTGAAAATCAAAAACTCTCCGAATTGCGTGATTGGCTTTTGCCAATGTTAATGAATGGGCAGGTTAAAGTGAATTAATTTATGAAAGTAAATAAAACATATAGAAGTTTACTTGATAAGTCAATCAGTTCAATGCTTTCTGCAATAGAACTATACAATAAGCCTAATTTTGAATATAGGGATGAATCTTTTTCTATTCTTGCAGTTAATGCATGGGAACTTTTACTCAAAGCATACCTTTTGAAAATATGTAAGTATAATCCCAGTTCAATCTTTGAATTTGAAAATGTAATTAAAAAAAATGGACAAAAATCTTTAAGGAAAAAACCTAAAAAGAATAGAGCAGGTAATGCACAAACCATAGGAATATTTGAAGTCATAAAGCGACTAAATAATATTAGTTTAGTAATTGATTCTAGTTTATTAGCAAGTATTGAATTAATTGTGGAAATGCGAGATAATGCAATACATTTTCACAATTCTGATGGTATCAAAAAGCAACTTCAAGAACTTGGATTTGCGTGTATTAAAAATTACATGAATGTAATTAATAAATGGGGCATAGATATAGATTTGTCTAAATACAATTTTTATTTAATGCCTTTAGCTTACGTAGATGGCAAAGTTTCTGCAGAATCTATTCTAACGGATGAAATGGCTAACTATTTGAGTTTAATAGAGAATAAAGTCAAAGAAAATGAAACAATTAATTCTAGCTATGAAATTGCAATATCAATAGATATTAGTTTTAAAAAATCAGAGAATTATAATGTTGGTTTACCTGTTAAGTTTGATTCAAATGGCGTCCCTGTTATCATGTCAGAAGAGAATTTCAGAAAAAAATATCCATTTTCATACAAGCAAATAATAGAAAAAGCACGTAATAAATATAGTAATTTTAAGTGTAATTCAGATTTTCACAAAATCATGAAAGAGATAAAGTTTGATAGCAAAATTTATCATTTAAGAATGCTGGATCCAAGTTCAATAAAATCTCAAAAAATGGGATATTATAATCAGAATATTTGGAAAGTGTTAGATAATATTTTCGAAAAGAAGTAAATTCTTTTGAGTTTAGTTAAGATTGTTTAAATCTCTGATACGTTTTAATCTATTCTAATTCAGTACATATGTTCTTGCCTCTGCACATAGAAAATTAATGAAAGGTGGAAATGATAGGTAAGTGATCGCTTAGTTTATTGCCGAAAATTAAGTCATGCTCTTCCGTTTTGCAATGAATTAGATTTTCTATCAAGCTTGAACTTGTATACATATGATCTAACTGATGGAATATCTTTCCTCCTTTGGAATTCCTAAATGTAGGAACTAGTTCATTCTTGTAGTGCCTTAAACATTCTTTGAAACCTAAATTTTCTAATCGTTGAATATACTCCAAGCTTCCAATTGGTCCACCTTTCCATAAATAGTCAAAAGTTTCTGATGAGTTAAAATCACCAGCTATTATCCAATTAGCATCTTTATCCTGATCATTTAGCCAAGCGTGTAAAATGTCAAAAGCCCACATTCTTTTGTTTAGAGATAATTTGATTTCGCTAATATTCACTCCATCGTATCTGCTTGGATGAATTGTCCATGGTGGAGAATAAACAGACAAGACGTTAATTAGCTGATGGTTTGGCGTTATAAGTTGGACAGGAATTAAGTTGCCCTTGAAAAAATCTAATTCCTGTTGAACGAACTCGTTACTAGAAACTAATGGAATTTCATGATTGATGGAATACTTTGTCAATACAGCAGTCCCGAAGATCTGTTGTTTGCCTGATTCGGATATAGCAGGACGAAATACCAAATTGTAGGAAGAACGAATGTGCTCTGGAATTCTCAAGACCTCTTGCAGAAGTATAATGTCAGCATCGTGTGATTCTAAAATCTGCCAAACCAAACTGTTCTCTTTTGCTTTTCTTATATTCCATGTAATAACTTTCATGCTTTATTCGACAGTTAGGGTTTTGGGAAACCTGAATTTGCTGTGATCCATTCACCTTCAATTGGGATTTGTAAAAATTTGAATTGATTTATTTGAAAATACTGCTTTGTTTAATTTTAAACAAGTTTTATAAATAGTGACTTGCTATTTTTCAGCCATATAAGGTCAGTCATTTGTGACAATCTATCATTCAAAGTAATTTGAGGAAAAACACATTTCATGAAATTTGGCATCAGAAAAGTATCGATCTCTAAAAGTATTGCGGCTAGAACATCTTTGACCCGTATAGCTAAAAATAGTCTAGGCCAGAAAGCCCCAAGAGGTTATGGCTGGTTAACTAACCCGAAGAAGGCCTTGTATAACAAAGTGTACAATAAGACCTCTGTGAGTATCTTTAGTTCGAAATTCTGGAACTGGTTTAAGTAGAAATGCTTTTAGACCTTAACAAATTTATCAATTTCTTGGCCTCCTTAAATTCGTTTACTCACCTACTTTTTTTTAAGTTTGTTTAAGCTGAAAAAGTGGTAGTTCGGAAATTCCGAATATCCACTTAACATGGTGTAAGGGCTGGGAAAGTTGTTGTTGAGGTAGAATGGTTTTAATCTAGACGTTATCATCCCTGTCGTATTCGAGTTAAATCCCCTCAGGGTACCCAGTTTCGGATTTGGGCTACACAGCGATTAAAGAAGAACGAAAAAAAATAGTGAATCTTTTAAAAAAATATTAGGTATGAAATCTGCTAAAAATAAATTTACCCGAGCCGAGTTAGCTGACTCTGTTGTATTTGAAAATCGTCTAACTCCAGAGGAAAGAAAATCAGCTGATATAGAACTGGCAGAAGCTCGTAGAAAAAATAAAGAGAGAACTACAGAGGATCAGCAATTGCATGCTAAGGTGTTACAATTGCGCTTTTTAAAAGAAGATTCTGTGTAGGAAGCCCACTTTTGACTCTATTAAATCTAAACCTTCTGCCTTGTATCAACAATCGGCATTAGTCATTTGCCACTAATTTTTCAATGGTTGATACTCAAACTTCAGTAGTTCCTCGAGTGAGATGTACTCTAAAGTCTTAACATGTGTCGCCTTTAATAGGATGGGAGGTGCCACATTAGTTTGATAGGCCTCTATCCACCTGGATACACAAAGGCACCATTTATCTCCCTCCACTAGACCTTTAAAACCAGATGCGGGGTAATCCACTGTTAAGTCGTTACCCCTACTTTTGGAAAACTGTAAAAATTCATTGGTCACCACAGCACAAACTGTATGTGTCCCTATATCGTTCACACCCGTGTTACAGCAACCATCTCGATAGGCCCCCGTCATCGGACTTGTTCCACAAATCAGCAAAGGCTCGTTGAAAACATTGAGAGAATTATTCAGTAGGGTCATTGGGGGATTTATTGTGCGTATAAAGCTATGTTTTTTTTAACTAAAATAAGCTAAGGGATTAGGGTTCGTCGAAATCTTATGCAGAAGATTGAACAAATAATTATTATATTTGATTTGTATTGATAAAGCTAGTCTTATGAAAAGCAACAAGGTATTTAGAAAGGATGTAGGTCAAACCAATCTCTTGGTTAAGGTGGGAAGAATAAGTGGAAGAAATGCGGTTCGTCGTTCTAAAGCGATGGATTTAGTGGTTACATACATTGAAAAGGGTGTTGTATATGAGGAGCAACCCGATGGTTCAAAAATTCAGATTGATATAGTAGAAAGAAATCCAGCTCAAATTTCCTTTAAGAAAGGGATGGTTTTACATGGCAAGTAAAAAAAGAGTTCGGGTTTTTGCTGGCCCTAACGGTTCAGGTAAGAGTAGTTTATTCCGAGGGCTTCAACAAGAAATTAAGGAAAAGGCAGGCATTTTTATAAATGCTGACGAAATTGAATCAAGATTAAATCAATCATCACTTATCGATTTACAATTACTTGGGTTAAATGCAACTCAAGCTACATTAGAGGAATTTGCCTCATCCCCAGACGCAAAGACTTTAATTGAAAAGGCAACAGCTGAAGGTCACACAATTGACTTACATATCAAAGAAAATTGCTTAGTTGATAATTCCAATGGCTCACATAGTTATGAAGGCTCATTCATAGCATCGTTAATCCGTCACCTTTTGGTGAAACAAAATAAGTCGTTCAGCTTTGAAACGGTTATGAGTCATCCATCCAAGATTTCAGAGATTATTGAAATGAAAGAAAGTGGGTATACTCCATACCTTTACTTTGTATGTATCGATAAACCAGAAGTAAATATTTCCAGAATATCCAATCGAGTTATATTAGGTGAGCATGACGTACTTAATGATAAAGTAATTCAACGTTATTATAGAAGCCTTGAATTACTTCATGAAGTATTGCCTTTATGTTACCGCGCTTATTTATTTGATAATTCAGGCAAAGAGTACGAACTGATTGCCGAGTTTTACAAAGGGGATTTAGAGATAAAGACCGATCATTTGCCTCATTGGTTTATTCAATATGTATTGCCCTATTACGAATAGAAATATCCCTCTCGTGCTACCCAATTGCTTCTAACTCTGTTACTAAATCCGTAAAATAAAAAAACCACCTCGTATGAGGTGGTTTCTGTGGTCCCACTAGGATTCGAACCTAGGACCCCCTGCTTGTAAGGCAGGTGCTCTGAACCAGCTGAGCTATAGGACCATTCCGTGTGAATCGGTTTGCAAATATCTGCTTTTTATTTTTTTTATGCAAACCAGCATCTGAAAAAAAATGATAATTTTTCGCTCAAAAGCAATTTGAATTGATTATCTGCCTGAAACACACCATCTTTACGCCTCAATATTTTTTTGCATGGAATCACTTTTTAGTCTCGATAATCTGATCAGTTTACTGACTTTGACATTTTTGGAGATCGTTTTGGGAATCGACAACATTATCTTCATCTCCATCACCGCCTCTCGCTTACCTCAAAAGGATCAAGCCAAAGCCCGCAACATCGGTCTTTTGTTGGCCATGATCTTTCGTGTCATCTTATTGTTTGGGATATCCGTGCTGATCTCCTTACAAAAACCTTTCATGCATATCGATTGGGGCTTTGTCAAATTAGCACCTAGCGGACAAGCGATCATCCTATTCGTAG
>JBJTMW010000219.1:0-20378 GCA_046070715.1 Aquirufa sp.
CCGTTTTCCATATTAATCAAACCACTTAGACTGCAAAGTTCCTAAAAATTCCGAGAATATAGGGCCTGCGCCAATAATTTCACCGGTAAAAATAACGTCTTGGCCTCCCGAAAAATTGGTCACCATTCCTCCTGCTTCTTCGATAATGATTTTACCAGCGGCCACATCCCAAGGCTTCAGATTTGCCTCAAAAAAGCCTTCAAAACGCCCACAAGCCGTATAGGCTAAATCAATGGCCGCCGCTCCCATTCGTCTTAAACCGTGCGAAGAACGCATTAGTTCCTTCAATAAATCCAAATAGCGGTCTTGATAAGAGAAATCGTAATAGGGAAATCCCGTGGCTAATAAAGACTTAGAAAGCGAATTTTCAGGAGAAACCCGGATAGGCGACCCATTCAAATGCGCACCATGACCCTTTACCGCCGTAAATAATTCATCGCGATTCGGTTCATAGATTAAACCTAAAATGGGCTGTTTATTCAAAATCAAACCCACCGAAACCGCAAATACCGGTAATTTGTGCAGAAAATTAGTAGTGCCATCTAAAGGATCAATCACCCAATAATACCCATCCCCTACCTCGTCGTAATTCGACGAAGTTTCCTCCGCGATAAAGGCAGCTTCTGGAAAAATAGCAGAAAGGCCTTGCTTTAATTTCGCTTCCGCCTGCTGGTCCACAAACGAAACTAAATCATTCGTTCCTTTATAGATAATATCCGAACTCGTAAACTGCGATGATTGCTGCAGAATCCATTGACCGGTCTCTCGAACCAGCTGCGAAGACTCCAGTAAGACATCAGTTAAGGCTTTCATTATTTTTTAGCTACCGGTTTTACGCTTGCCAAAGGTCCTTTCACCCAATCCGCAATAATCTGCTGCGTCTCTTTCAAATACGCATCTTTCGCGTGCTTATCTTTTTCTTTCGACTCCACTTTTTTACCATCTGCATCCGTTGCTGCCTCTCCCGCCATCACTTCCATCACAGCCGCTGTTTCATCTGGCTTTTTCTTTTGGTCATCTAATTCTTTCTTGCGCTTATCGTAATTCAAGGCAATCGAATTTGTTTCCTTCAATTTCTTCCAACGCTCTAAATCCTCTTTCAATTTTAATAGCTCAGGCTTCGTTTTCAAACGATTTTGGAAAGCTACCTGCAATGTTTTAACAGTCGCTGGATTCACTTTTCCCGTCTTCGTAAACGTCGTCGAACGAATCATATCCCAAGGCAACGCACTTGGTTGGGAACTTTCGCCAAACTCCTCCGCAGAAAAGGCAGATGGCAACGCGAAATCAGGGCTAACGCCTTTATGCTGTGTCGAACTTCCCGTAATGCGGTAGAATTTCTCTAACGTAATTTTCAATACACCCGGATTTTCCTTTTCGGAACGAACGAAACGACTTAAGTCTAACACACTTTGTACAGTTCCTTTACCGTAGGATTGCTCCCCTACAATAATTCCGCGTTGGTAATCTTGAATCGCACCGGCAAAAATCTCCGAAGCGGAGGCGGAGAATCGGTTGATCAAAACAGCCATCGGTCCGTCATAGACTAACTCTGGGTTCTCATCATTTTCTTGGGTGATTTGGCCAGTCGATTCTTTTCTTTGAACCACCGGTCCTGAAGTAATAAACAAACCAGTTAAATCAACAGCCTCAATCAAGGATCCTCCTCCATTATTTCGCAAATCAATTAATAAGGCATCAATTCCTTCTTTCTTGAACTCCAATAAAAATTTACGCACATCCGCAGAGGTCGATTTAAAACCTGCCTCATTATTGCGAGCGCCTTCGAAATCACGGTAGAACATTGGGATCGTGATTAAACCGATTTTGATGGTTTTGTCGCCTTGTTTTTGGAACAAAATTTCTTTTTTAGCGGTCTGCTCTTCTAATTTAATTTTCTCGCGCACAATGCGAACTTCTGTGGTAGGCGAACCTGTCACACCAGAAGCCGGCAAAATCTTTAAGCGAACCACTGTTCCTTTAGGCCCACGGATTAGTTTAACCGCATCATCCGTAAACCAACCGATAATGTCTACGAATTTCCCGTCCTCCCCTTGGGCAACGCCCACGATGCGATCCTTTGGATTCACTTGCTTGCTCCGGTAGGCCGGACCACCAGGAACTAAATCCACAATGCTCACATAATCGCCCTCTAGACGAAGGGTAGCACCTATTCCTTCGAAACTTTGGGACATATCTTTGTTGAATTCCTCCGCTGCCTTAGGAATCATGTAGGTTGTATGCGGATCAATACTTTCTGTATAAGCATTCATGAAGAGCTGAAAAACGTCTTCTGACTTCGTTTTCGCCATGTACTTTTCTGTCCGCTTATAACGCTCTTTTAATTCGCGTACGGAAGTCGTATCAGCCTTACCGCCTATTTTCCAGTCTAACAATTGACGTTTTAAATCTTTACGCCAAAAATCATCCAACTCCGCCTCCGATTTCGCCCAAGTCGCTTTCTCGCGGTTTGGCTGGTAAGTTTCGTCGATGGTAAAATCCACTGGCTTATCTAATTGTGCGTTAATGAAAAGGTAACGCGCTTTCATGCGCTTTTGGTACACATTATAAATCTGAAAAGCCGAGGTCAGATCGCCTAAATTAAGCGCTTCATCTATCGTAAAACGGTACTTTTCTAACTCATCCATATCCTCCGCTAAAAAGAATACCTTGTTCGGGTCTAATTGTTTGATGTAGGAGTCAAAAATCTTCGAAGACAAGGAATCGTTTACCGGCACCTTGCGGTAATGGTAATTGCTCAAAATCTCGAACACCTTACTCTCTACCTTGCGCTGCAAAGCGGAGGGTTGCAAATCACCCTCCTGGTAATTCAGTTGATTCTGCAGGTCAGAACCATGCATAAACCAAACTACTAACAAGGAAAGCGGGATGAAAATAGGAAGTATCTTCTTCATAGTTTTATTTTTCAATCTCTAATAATTCCACTTCAAAAACCAAAGCAGAATAAGGTTTGATCGTTTGACCACCTCCACGAACGCCATAAGCGAGGTTTTGAGGGATAAATAATTTAAACTTAGAACCCACAGGCATTAATTGCAAAGCCTCAACCCAACCTTGAATAACACCATTCACATTGAATGAGATCGGTTCGCCACGTTGTACCGACGAGTCAAACACCGTGCCATCGATAAGCGTTCCATGGTAATGCGTTTTCACTTTATCCGTAGCCACCGGCTTAGGACCCGTGCCTAATTTGATGATTTTATATTGCAGTCCAGATGCAGTGACAATGATGGAATCTTTCTTTTTATTTTCTGCCAAAAACTTCTCACCCTCCTCCTTATTAGGCAAAAATTGCTTCGATTGTTCTAAAGCCAATGCTTCTTGATTCTTCATCATATACGCTGAAACGACGTTTTGGCATTCTTGTTCTGTCATTTTCAAAGCACCACCTTGGGTAGCAGCTTCAAACCCCTTCGCCACCATCGCCGGATTCAAAATCACCTTTTGAGACTTAAAATTCTGCGCTACTAGAACTCCCACGGCATACGAAACCGAATCCACTTGATTCGCAAATTCTTTTACAGGCACTTTCGTGACAGCAATGGTTAACTTAGGCTTTGTTTTAGGCTTCACCTGTGCTAATGAAGCAAAAGCAGTGAAACAAGCTAAAAGGGTCAAAAATTTACTTTTCATAAAATAGAGAATTGATTTTAAAAACAAAGGTTCGAAGATAAGCAAAAAAGCCTCTTTTTCAAGAATTTTAACGGCATTTAACAGGTGGTTTTACACGAAGGAAAAACACATCTTCAAAAAGTCTTATGATTAACCTCTTTTTTTTGAAAAAATCATGGGATTATTCAAATTTCATAACTAATTTTGCACCCGAAATTTGATTCAAAATAAATAGTTTAAAAATCAGTTTAAAATTATTAAACCCCTCCATTTTATATGGCATCAGTAAGACCAGATGAAGTTTCAGCTATTTTACGGGAACAATTATCCCAAGCTAAAACTGTCGCAGAACTAGAAGAAGTAGGTACCGTACTCCAAGTGGGTGATGGTGTGGCGCGTATTTACGGCCTATCTAACGTACAAGCAGGTGAGTTGATCGTTTTTGAAAACGGTCTGAAAGCTTTAGCCTTGAACTTAGAGGAGGATAACGTAGGTGCCGTATTATTAGGGGATTCTAGCTCAGTAAAGGAGGGTGATACCGTAAAAAGAACAAACTTAATCGCCTCAGTTAAAGTGGGTGATGGGATTTTAGGTCGTGTAGTGAACACCTTAGGTGAGCCTATCGACGGAAATGGTCCTATCGCTGGCGATTTATATGAGATGCCTTTGGAGCGTAAAGCACCCGGAGTTATCTTCCGTCAACCCGTAACAGAACCATTACAATCAGGTATCAAAGCAATCGATGCGATGATCCCCGTAGGTCGCGGACAACGTGAACTAGTAATCGGTGACCGTCAAACAGGTAAAACGGCAGTTTGTATCGATACCATCATTAATCAAAAAGAATTCTACGATAAGGGAGAACCTGTTTTCTGTATTTATGTAGCGATTGGTCAAAAAGCTTCGACTGTGAAGCAAATTGAACAAACTTTGCGTAAAGCAGGCGCGATGGATTATACCGTTGTTGTTTCCGCTTCAGCAGGTGATCCAGCTCCGATGCAATTCTACGCTCCCTTTACAGGTGCAGCGATCGGTGAATTCTTCCGTGATACAGGTCGTCCAGCTTTAGTCGTTTACGATGACTTATCGAAGCAAGCGGTAGCTTACCGTGAAGTTTCCCTATTATTACGTCGTCCACCAGGACGTGAGGCGTATCCAGGTGACGTTTTCTACCTTCACTCTCGTTTATTAGAGCGTGCTGCGAAAATTAACAACTCAGATGAGATCGCTCGTAGCATGAACGATTTGCCAGAATCTATCAAGCACCTAGTGAAAGGTGGCGGTAGCTTAACAGCCTTACCTATCATCGAAACACAAGCAGGTGACGTTTCGGCTTACATTCCTACGAACGTAATTTCGATCACAGATGGCCAGATCTTCTTAGAAACAAACTTGTTTAACGCAGGTATTCGTCCAGCGATTAACGTAGGTATCTCGGTATCACGTGTGGGTGGTAACGCGCAGATCAAGTCGATGAAGAAAGTAGCGGGTACGTTAAAATTAGATCAAGCTCAATTCCGTGAATTAGAGGCCTTCTCTAAATTCGGATCTGACTTAGATGCTTCGACTAAATTAACGATCGACCGTGGTCGCCGTAACTTAGAAATGTTAAAGCAACCTCAATTCGCACCTCAACGCGTGGAAGAGCAAGTTGCGATGATTTATTTAGCTACCACTGGTAACTTAGATAACGTGCCAGTAGAAAAAGTTCGTGAATTCGAACAAGATTTCATTCAAGTATTACGCGCGACAGAAAATGCTACGTTAGTAGCATTAGGTCAAGGGAAATACGATGATACCTTAACCGCTACCTTGAAGCGTGTAGGTAATGAAGTAGCAGCTAAGTACAAAGCATAAAATTAGAATACTATGGCTTCCTTAAAAGAAGTAAGAAATAGAATTGTATCCGTTAACTCGACGCAACAAATCACGAAAGCCATGAAAATGGTTTCCGCGGCTAAGTTGCGTCGTGCACAGGATGCGATCCACCAAATGCGCCCTTACGCTCAGAAATTAGCGGAAATGATTGCAACGGTTTCTGCTCAAACAGAGGCTGGCGCGGAGAATCCTTTCACAGAAGTGCGTGAAATTAAGCGTGCCTTAATCATTGTAGTAACGTCTGATCGTGGACTTTGCGGCGCATTCAATGCGAACGTAGGTAAAGCGACGATGGCTTTAGTACAAGAGAAATATGCAGACTTGCAGGCGGCTGGGAATGTAGAGATTTTGGCCTTAGGAAAAAAAGGCGGAGAATACCTTTCTCGTCGTGGATTTAACGTAAATGAGGCACACGCTGATATTTTTACGCGATTGAATTTTACGAACGTGCGCGAAATCGGTGAAGTGGTTTTAAACGCCTTCACAGAGAAACAATTCGATGTTGTAGAGGTTCTTTTCAACTATTCGAAAAACGTAGCGACTCAAATCATTCAAACAGAGCAATTACTTCCTTTAGTAGCTTCAGAATCAGGCCAAAAAGTGAGTTCGGTAGATTATATTTTTGAACCATCTGAGGAAGAAATTATTTCTGAATTAATTCCAAAGTCCATCAAATTATCTATCTTCCGTGCCTTATTAGAATCGAATTCATCGGAACACGGTGCGCGTATGACAGCAATGGATAAAGCGACTGATAATGCAGGTGAATTAATTAAAGCATTGAAATTAGAGTACAACCGTTCACGTCAAGCAGCTATTACGAAGGAAATCTTAGAGATCGTAGGGGGTGCAGAGGCGCTAAACGCATAAGTAGAACAGCCTACCTAACAAGAAAGCCTTTCTTTACAGAAAGGCTTTTTTTAGCTAAAATGAAAAATAACGTAGTACACAGTACGGATGAGGAACAAGAAACCGCGGTCTTAGTCGCAGTCACTTCCCAAAAGCAAAACGCCGAACAAACGGCTGAATACCTCGCGGAATTAGCTTTTTTAGCTTCTACCTCAGGCGTGGTGACGCTTCACAGTTTTACACAAAACCTAGCGAAACCGGACAACAAGACCTATGTAGGGAAAGGAAAATTCGAGGAAATCATGGCCTATGTCATTGAAAAAGATGTGGATATCTTGATTTTTGACGACGACTTAAGTCCTTCCCAGGTTCGTAATATCGAATTTAACATTCAAGAATACGGAAAAGAAATCAAGGTCCTTGACCGCAGTTTGTTGATTCTAAATATTTTTGCCCAAAGAGCCCAAACCGTACAAGCCCGCACCCAGGTAGAACTCGCGCAATACCAATACATGTTACCGCGACTAACCCGCATGTGGTCTCACCTTTCCAAACAACGCGGAGGCGTAGGTATGCGTGGTCCCGGTGAAAAGGAATTAGAAACGGATAGACGTATTGCAAACGACAGAATTGCCTTCTTAAAGGACAAATTAGAGGCCATCGACAAGCAATCCTACACGCAGCGCAAGAACCGCGATCGGATGGTCCGCGTTTCCTTAGTTGGTTACACAAACGTAGGCAAGTCTACTTTGATGCAAAAACTAGCTAAAACAGATGTTTTCGCTGAAAATAAATTATTTGCCACCGTAGATTCCACCGTCCGCAAGGTGGTTTGGGAGGGCATTCCTTTCTTATTAACAGATACCGTAGGTTTCATTCGCAAACTCCCTACCCTCTTAATCGAATCCTTCAAATCGACCTTAGACGAGGTGCGCGAGGCGGATGTCCTATTGCACGTGGTGGACATTTCCCACCCGAATTTTGAGGAACAAATCGAAGTCGTTCAAGGAATCCTAAACGAAATGGGTGTAGGCGACAAACCCACCATCTTAGTTTTCAACAAAATTGACCTCTTCCCTGTCGAAGATATTTTCTTTGAGGGGACCGAAGTAGGTTTGGATGGTGAACCAGAATTAAGTAAAATGGACCGCGTAACGGCTTTTTTAAAGCGCACTCACTGGAAAACCAACACCCCTAAAACCGTTTTCATCTCCGCAGAGCAACGCAGCAACTTAGCTGAACTGCGCGAAACAATTATGGATATGTTGAAAGATAAGCATATGCAGATTTTCCCGAACTGGCTGGAAGGAAATCACTTGATGGGGCATAGTGATGGGTATAACCCAGAGCAATAGCTCTGGAAAGCATAAAGCATAAAGCACAAAGAATAAAAAAGATTGGCGCTGTAGTTCAACGGATAGAATAGGCGTTTCCTAAACGCTAGATGCGGGTTCGATTCCCGCCGGGGCCACCCAGAGGGAAGCAGAAAAGCGCCCCTTCTAAACGCTAGATGAGGCCGGGGTCGCGCTCGACTCGATTCCCGCCGGGGCCACATAAAACAGTTGGCAGTGGACAGTGGACAGTCCGGAGGGAATGAGTCCGAAGGACGAACATTTCACGAGTTCATCCCCGCAGGGGATTCCAACTTTGTGCTTTTTGCTTTGCTCTTTGTGCTTTGAAGACGCGCAGCGTCAAACATTTCACGAGTTCATCCCCGCAGGGGATTCCAACTTTGTGCTTTTTGCTTTGCTCTTTGGTATTTGAACTTTTAACCCAGCACTTTGTTCTATTGTAAATAATTAATGAATTGATCCATCAACTTTACACACGCGTTCGTGATTTGCCTGAAACTTGGGATCAGGTCTCAGCATCGTGTATTTTCTTACAGCGCAGTTATTTGGGGGTTTTGGAAAAATCTGCCCCAGCGAATATGCAAAATACATTTGTTGGTGTATTTGATGGAGATAAACTCGTGGCAACGGCTTTATTTCAAGAAATTGATTTAGCACAATTGAGCAGTTTTGGGGAACGAGATCACTTTTTATTAACTCAGGTCAGAAATTTCTTGTTTCGACAATTCGCATCCAAATTACTGATTGTCGGAAATAACCTCTTAAGTGGCCAAAACTCCTACGCCTATTTGCCTGAGGCGAATGAAAAAAAAGTGCTGGAAAAACTGAAGGAAATTTGCCTTCTTTGGCCCAGTAAATCCCATTTGACTATTTTCAAAGACTTTACTGTAGATCAAACAAAACCCTTTCAAACGCCTGCCTTCACTTCTGATTATCCGTTTAGCTCACAGCCGAATATGGTTTTTGAGATTAAGGAGAAGTGGAAAACGGAGGCAGATTATGTGGCCGATTTGACCAAAAAATACCGAGATCAATTCAAGCGCTGTAGAAAAAAAGGCGGTACTATTTCCTCGAAAGAATTGATGCTGGAGGAAATTGCACAAAACGAGGAAACGATCTATTCTTTATATCTACATGTCGCAAAGAATGCTCCATTTAATACGTTTATTCTACCAGAAACGCATTTTTCCGTTTTCAAAAAACAACTGGGTGAAGACTTTATTCTACGTGGTTATTATGAAAACGATCAACTTGTAGGCTTCACCACTGTTATTAGGCACGGCAATGAACTGGAGACCTATTTTTTAGGCTATGACGATTCGATACAGCGCGAGAAAATGCTCTATCTAAATATGCTGTATGACATTATCCATTGCGGGATAGCACAGGGATTTGAACGTATTATTTTAGGAAGAACAGCACTTGAAATCAAAAGTTCAATAGGCGCTGTTCCGATCGAATTAAATGGATTTATGCGGCATTCGTATGCTTTGATTCACCAAAACCTGAGCTGGATATTCCCTTTCTTAGAGCCTAAAACGAATTGGATTCAACGGCATCCCTTCAAAGATTAAACGGCAGAATTGTCGATTAAGCATTCCACATTCGGGTGCATCCACAAGAAAGAGGCGGGACAATCAGTTCCTATTTTGCGCTCCATAATCCGCTTTACAGCATCTTGCTTTCCTTTACCTGTTATCAAGAAAATGATTTTTTTTGACTGCATAATGCCTTCCATTCCCACGCAAAGGCCATAAGCAGGTTCATTTCCTTGCGATAAGGCAGGATCATGCGCTATGGTAGATTCCGCTAAAATCGCTTTGTGAAAATCTGGATTTAAGGTCTCTGCAGGCTCATTAAAGGCAATATGTCCATTTTTACCTAAGCCTAAAATACAGATATCTAAAGGGCCATTTTCATGAATAAATTTACCTATTCGCCTACATTCAGCATCCACCACTTCTGTGTCCGTATCGAAGGTAATATATCGGTCGTCTGCTATGTCCAAAGGGCCTAATACATGCTTTTTCAAATAGGTTTCACACGAATCTGGATGACTTAATGGGATAATACCCCATTCATCCATTTTCAGTACCCGCATCTGGGAATACAAGTCCTTTTGTTTCGCCATTTCAGCGTACATCCCTGTGGGACTTCCTCCGGTAGCTGCACAAAACAATAATTCGGGGTTTTTCCGAACTTCAGTAGCTATTAAATGGGCTGCTTTTTCACTCAGGGCAGCATAATTTTCAAGGTAAGTAATTTTCATGGTCCGAGATTTTCATGGCAAGTTACCAAATAAAAAATAGATCATTTTAAGCTCATGTAAATAATATAGGTTTAATCCTAACCGAAAAATGAGATTATCAGTTTACTGATAATTTATCACTTTAATACAATAATAAATGCAGCTCAATAGTATTTAAATGCACATTTAACGGAATTATCTGTTAGCAAATAATTTAGGTTATAACGCATTTAAAAGCTTTTATGTAGCTTGCTGAGGCCTTTGAAAAAATGCCTAACCACGAAAACATGAATACCAAAAAATACCTAACCGCATATTTTACTTTTACCCTTTTCTGCCTAATTCCAATTTTCGGCCTAACAGCTCAAGATTGGAATTATCAGATGGGCATCAATTCCGCCAGTTTTCGATATCATAGCCCGGCAGGAATAGCCCAAAATTCCATCCAACCCGACGCAGGCTTGCACCTTTCTATCCTACGGAATCATCGCCTCGTCGATACGGCTAAAACGAAGAGCGGGTTTGTCCGTAAGCTGGATTACCAAGTGGGCCTAGCCATCAACCAATTTAATAGCTTAGGGGAAACACAAAATATCCCTTTTAATTATGCCACCACCTATGTGGGGCTCAAGCTAGGCTTAGGCATGAAATCACGTTTAGGCAGAGGAATGAGTCTTTCATATGGTGGAATAATGCAGATTAATCAATTGGTTTTAGGATCTCAAAAAATGGGAAATCAAGTGTATAATCTACAAGGTAATTCCCAATTTGGTCGAATTCAATGGCAATTAGGAGCTGAAGTGAAGCTTGCAAAGCAGCTAAATGCGCAAACGGCGCTTTTCACCTTCATTTCAGGGGCTTGGCAATTGAATACCATCCAAAAAGACGGTAGCCAATTGGCGATAAATCCTGTTTCATTCGGGTTTGGTATTCAATATTCTCCCTTACACTAGTTATGCATAAATTCCTCTACACGATCCTATTGATAGGGATTTCCCTGTTTTCTTTTGGCCAAAATTCAGGCATCAATTACCAAGCCGTAATTCTAAACCCGAATCCCATTTCGATGCCTGGTAATAACTTTACCGGCCAGCCTTTGGCTAAAACGGCAATTCAGTTGCGATTCAGTTTGTTTACTGGAACTCGTTTGGATTACCAAGAAACTCAAAACACCCAGACGGATGCATTTGGCCTGATCAATGTCATCATAGGGAAAGGTGTCAAAGTAAGCAGCCTCCCCTTTGATGAAATCAGTTGGACAGATACACTTAAAACGCTACAAGTTGAAGTTAAATTATCCGCTTCTGCCTCCTACACAGAAATTAGTCGCTCCACTTTACAATACAGCCCTTATGCGTTGTATGCCAGATCCGTAGATTACCTGAATATAAAGGGTACTCCGACGAAACTTTCCGCTTTCCAGAATGATGCGGGGCTATTAAATCAAACCGACTTAAGCGCTCTAAGACTGGAAATCAAAAATCAAATCGATCAAATTATCTTAAACGATGTCCCTCTCGCTTCTGCTATTTTACCTGGAAAAATCAAACTTTCTGGCGATCTAGGTGGACTTGCCACAGCACCACTCATTAAGGAAAATGCCATTTCTTCGGAAAAAATCATCAATGGTGCAGTCCATAGTGCTAAATTGAGAGATTCGAGCGTAGTGGATCAAAAAATTGCTTATGGTATAAATCCTGCAAAAGTGGGGCTTGAACAAGTAAATAACACATCCGATCTAAATAAACCCATTAGTACGGCGACACAGGCGGCACTCGATTTAAAAGGAAATGTCAAAAAAGTAAATGGCATTTCACCTGATGCGAATGGAAATGTGCTTATTTCCCTCGGTCGAAACTATACGGGATTATACAATAATGGTGTATTTATCACAAGTGTACCGCCGGTGGACGGAGATGTATTCATCGTTTCCACTGATCCAATAGGTGCCAATAATGGACGGACATTCATTTACCTTAATCCTGATTGGAATGAAATTACGAATAACATTGGGACGACTGATGCCAGGTATGTTCAGTTAGCCGGAAGTACGATGCAAGGGGATTTGCTTGTTCCCTCAGGAAAAAAAATATCCCTGACTGATTTACCTACCGTTTCGACAGACGCCGCGAACAAAGACTATGTAGATGCTGCTAAAACGCTCGATGCAACCGCGACGTTTAACGGAAAAATTAGATTAGCTGGAGACTTAACGGGTACGGCTGCTAATCCAGAAATTGCGGTAGGAGTAATCACCAACGCAAAAATTGCGTCTGGCATAAGTGCGTCAAAAGTGGGCTTAGCCAATGTGGACAATACGTCCGATGCGGCGAAACCCATTAGCACCGCTACGCAAACAGCACTGGATTTAAAAGCTAGCATGGCATCAGTTAATTTAAAAGCAAATGCGACTGACCTTGCCCTGAAAGCCGACATAACAGATCTAAACCTAAAAGCTCCCCTCGCCTCCCCTACTTTTACGGGAAACGTGTCAGGTATTACGGCTGCGATGGTTGGGCTTGGAAGTGTAGATAATACGCCTGATGTGGCCAAACCCATCAGCACCGCGACACAAGCGTCACTTGATCTGAAAGCCAGCATCACATCTGTCAATTTAAAAGCCAATGCGGCCGATCTAGCTTTAAAAGCAGATATTACGAGTCTAAACCTAAAGGCACCCATCGCCTCCCCCACTTTTACCGGCATCGTTTCCGGTATAAGCGCCTCCATGGTAGGGCTCGCGAATGTGGATAATACAACCGATTTAACAAAACCCATTAGCAGCGCTACTCAAACTGCATTAGATTTAAAAGCAAATGTAACGGACTTAGAAGCCGGTTTAGCCACCAAAGCTGGCACAGCGTCCCCTACTTTCACCGGTATTGTATCAGGAATCACAGCCAGCATGGTGGGCTTAGGTAATGTGAATAACACATCCGATGCGAACAAACCTATCAGTACAGCTACGCAGGCGGCCTTAGATTTAAAAGGGACAGTTAAAAAAGTGAATGGAGTATCTCCTAACGCTGCAGGTGAAATCGCTATTTCCCTTGGTCGCAATTACACGGGTATCTATAATAATGGATCATTTACGACGAGTGGGACTCCAGTGGAAGGAGATATTTTCATCGTTTCGGGTGATCCTACTGGGTCTAACAATGGCCGAACATTTATCTATGTTAGTACCGTTTGGAATGAGATTACAAACAATATCGGAACAACAGATGCCCGCTATGTTCAGTTAGCAGGTAGCACAATGCAAGGTAATTTACTATTCCCCACGAATAAAAAAATCACATTGACTGACCTGCCTATACTTTCTACCGATGCAGTGAACAAGGCCTACGTAGACGCCTCCATAACAATAGATGCGACTACGTTAGTGAATGGTAAAATTAGACTAGCAGGAGATTTAGCGGGAACGGCAGCGAGTCCAAGCATAGCAGCTGGCGCTATTACCGATGCCAAAATAGCCACAGGTATCAGCCCTACGAAAGTAGGTTTAGGAAATGTGAACAATACGAGCGATTTACTTAAACCCATCAGCACCGCAACCCAAACAGCTTTAGACGCAAAGGCTAGTAGTGCTTCCTTAGCGTTAAAAGCCCCAATTGATGCTCCTACCTTTACGGGAACTGTTTCAGGGATTACGAAAACGATGGTAGGGCTAGGAAACGTAGATAACACAACAGACGCCTTAAAACCGATCAGCACAGCTACCCAAACCGCATTGGACTTGAAAGCTACTAGTAGCGCCCTTAGCTTAAAAGCGAATGCTACCGATCTTGCGCTGAAAGCGGATATCACGGATTTGAACTTAAAAGCTCCGATCGCATCGCCTACTTTCACTGGAACGGTTTCTGGCATCTCTAAAGCCATGGTAGGCTTAGCTAATGTGGACAATACGACTGACCTACTTAAGCCGGTTAGTACCGCCACACAAACAGCGCTTAACCTAAAAGTAAGCCTTACGGGAATTGAGACCCTGACTAACAAAACCTTGACGGCACCCACCTTAACCGCGCCCGTACTCGGAACGCCGGCGTCTGGTACTGCCACTAATTTAATAGGTTTGCCTCTGAGTACGGGTGTAACTGGTACCTTGGTGGTAGCTAATGGAGGAACGGGAGTCGCGACTATCAGTGGAATAGTCAAAGGGAATGGAACTTCTGCGATGACGGCAGCGGTGGTAGGAACCGATTACAGTCTAGTTCGTGAAGTTTCAGATGAATTTACAGCAACACTAAGTCAAACGACTTTCACTCTAACTCAAACCAAATCAAGTAACGCACAGGTAAAATTGTATATTAATGGAGTTCGTATATCGAAAACTTCCTTTAGCCTCACAGGGACTACATTCACCTATATCCCTGCAAATAACGATGCCTATGCCTTATTAGCAGGTGATCGAATTCAAATTGATTATTTCTACTAATGCGATGAAAAGAACTCTACTCTTTCTTTTTATACCTTTTTTGAGCTTTGCTCAATTAACTAAATCGGGCTTTCGGCATACAAATCCAAACCTATATGTGGATTTTAGTGGACGAATAGGGAGCGGAAAAGGTTTAGAACGATTTGGAAAGAAAACGCTATCTTTTGTTTGTGGAAATACGCTAACCATCGTACACTCAACCACGAATGGGGTCGCGCCAGAAAACAAAACCGTTACTTATGGTACGGTAAGTTCATCGTTAAGTGGTTCACAAAAATGTTGGATCACCCAAAACCTAGGCTCCGCTAATCAGGCGATTTCAGAAACGGATGCCACAGAGGCGGCTGCAGGTTGGTATTGGCAATTCAACAAGAAAAAAGGCTATAAAAATAATGGAACAACGACATTACCAAGCTTTCCTATATCGAATACGAATACAGAAACAGTGAATTGGGAGGCCATAAAAGACCCATGTACACTTGAATTAGGGGCTGGTTGGCGAATTCCGACCGTTACGGAGTGGACTAACGTAAATAACACAAACTTGAGAGCTCAAGCCTATGCGGGGGCCTTAAAAATGCATGCCGCTGGTTACATTAGCACGGGGAGTACGTCAACTTTAACAGACAGAGGATCGAAATTTTTTTATTGGAGTGCTACTTCTAATGATGTTACCTACGGAAAAGGCTTAGTGATCTATACTACATCGACCTACAATCAAATATCCAATAATGATAAGGATGCTGGACTTTCTGTACGGTGTATTCGGGATTAAACGGCTATGAAATTCCTCCTGTTATTCCTCTCTTTCTCACTTTTTGCGCAAGTTCCAGCGGAAGTCTTCGCGGTTTACCAGCAACCTCAAGCGAAACGAATCTCGATGGAACAAGTTGTAATACATATTAGAGCATTAAAAGGAAAATCATCGATTAACTACGGAGAAGCGGTGGACTTTTATTTTAGAAAAATTGCGGCAACAGGGAAAAACCAATGGATGGAAAAGTTAGAGGAATTCAGCCTAGATCCTGATTGCCCCGCTAAAAGCAAGGCAAAAATCAATGAACTAATTGATCGCATTAGAACCTTACAGATTGGAGAAATAGCTCCTGAAATCCAGGTGGGGGCATTTCGACTATCCCATTATACCTCTCAAAAGTCCAGCGCATTAATCCTTTTTTACAGCCCCTCTTGCTTTCATTGTACCGAATTACTCATTGATTTAATTCCGTATTCGGAAAAAATAAAATTACCGGTCATTGCCTTGCAAATAGATGAAGAGATGAATCCATGGACCTTTCCTTCCCATTGGACTATGGTGAAAGCGGACGAAAAGGTGCGAAAAGCATATGGTGTATTCTCCACTCCTAGCCTTTTTCTGATCCAAGTAAAAAACAGGCGAATCAGTGCCATTCCTGAAAACATGGATGAATTAAAAAAAATCGAACAGCTATTTTAGAATAAAATGATTTACATCATTCTAATGTGTTCCTTTTTTGGGTAATTTACGACTATGAAACATGTAGTCCTTTTTGCCATAGGGATCCTCCTACTTTCTTGCGGAAAGAAGCAAGAAACGAGTCTTCCCACGGTAGGTCCCATCACGGAATCCATTTATGCCTCAGGCGTATTAAAAACGGCAGATCAATACCAAGCTTTTGTAACAGTGAACGGTATCGTCAATGAAGTTTTAGTGCAAGAAGGTGATTCCGTCCATGTGGGGAGTCCCCTGTTAACCATCACGAATGAAACGCAGCGATTTAGTGCAGAAAATGCTGCATTAGCCGCTAATTTCAATGACTTTTCAGCGAATCAAGGAAAGCTGGACGACGCTCAATTGCTGATTGAAACAGCAAAGAATAAATTTCGGGTTGATTCTGCGTTGTATTTTCGCCAAAAAAGCCTCTGGAACCAGCAAATCGGAACTAAAGTTGATTTTGAACTGAAAGAATTAGCTTTTCAGACTTCTAAATCGAATTACTTATCCGCAATTCAGAAATACAAAGATTTAAAACGGGTGTTAGAATTTAGCTCATCACAAGCAAAGAAAAATCTCCAAATTTCGACGAATCAAGCCCAAGATTTCACCTTACGTTCGAAGACAAACGGCATCGTCTACAGTTTATTAAAAAACAAAGGGGAAATCGTTAGTCCCCAAACACCGATCGCGGTTATTGGTAATTTCAAAGATTTTGTTCTGGAATTGCAAGTGGATGAAAATGATATTCTTCGCGTTCAAAAAGGACTTCCGGTATTAGTGACTTTGGACAGCTACAAAAAACAAGTCTTCGATGCGAAGGTGACCAAAATCTCCGAAATAATGAACGAACGAAGCAAAACGTTTTTAGTGGAAGCTACATTCACGAAAGCTCCACCCAAATTATTTCCTAACATCACGTTCGAGGCAAACATTGTACTCAGTCGAAAAGAGAAGGTCATCTTGATTCCTCGCAATTACTTGAAAAATGATTCCATCGTCACTTTGGCTTCTGGCGAAGAAAGAATCGTAAAAATCGGATTAAAAGATTTTCAAAAAGCAGAGATTCTATCTGGACTTACTGCGAAAGATGAAATCGTAAAGCCTAAATAATGAAATTCAAACTCGTCTATCAGGTCGCCTTATCGTTATTACTGGCCCGCTGGAAGCAAACGCTGGTGGCTGCCATAGGCGTGACGATCAGTATCACCATGTTCATCACCGTGCTTAGCTTTATGTCCGGGCTAAATGACATGCTAGATGGATTAATTACAAACCGGACGGCTCACGTGCGGATTTACAAAGAGATCCAAATTTCAGACAGACAACCCGCTGATTACAGCAATCCTTTGGGGCATAATTTCGTGTCATCTATCAAGCCTAAAAATGAATTATTAGGGATAAATAACAGCAAGACCATTATAGAGGCCATAAAAAAAGATGAGCGCGTCCTTGGCGTGGCGCCTAAAATAAATGCCCAAGTGTTTTATAATGTAGGGGCAGTGGATCTGACTGGGGCGATTTTTGGCATTGATCCCGTCGAAGAAAACCGCTTATTCAAGTTTAGTGATTATGTGACTTCTGGTAATTACATAGATTTAAAAAATATCCCTAATAGTATCGTTTTGGGCAAAGGCGTCGCAACGAAAATGATGGCGAATGTGGGCGATGTCATCCAAGTGACCACCAGTAAGGGAGACCAAGTGGCGCTAAGGGTAGTTGGTATTTTCCAATCTGGCATACAGGATTTAGATAATGTCCAAAGTTATTGCTCCCTTTCAACCACCCAAAAATTACTGGGACAACCCAGTAATTACATCACGGATATTCAAGTGAAATTAAAAGACATCCTGTGGGCCCCTGAGGTGGCGAAGGAATACCGAAGAATTTATGAATTAAATGCGGTGGATATACAGACGGCTAATTCTCAATTTGAGACAGGTAGTTCCGTTAGAACCCTCATCTCCTATGCGGTGGGCATTACGCTATTATTAGTGGCGGGTTTTGGGATTTACAATATCTTGAATATGATGATCTATGAAAAAATGGATTCGATCGCTATTTTAAAGGCAGTCGGATTCTCCGGCAAGGATGTAAATCAGATTTTTATCTCGATTGCGCTGAGCATTGGGATTTTTGGTGGATTGATGGGACTATTAATGGGTTTTGGATTATCCTCGCTTATCGACCAAATACCATTCAATACAGAATCCCTTCCTACGATTAAAACCTACCCCATTAATTACAATCCAAAATTCTATTTCATTGGCGGAACGTTTGCTATCGTCACCACTTATTTTGCGGGTTTCTTCCCTTCCAGAAAAGCGAGTGGAATAGATCCTGTTATCATCATTAGAGGGAAATAAAATGAACAAGGTTGTATTAGAGGCGAAAGAAATCACAAAATACTTCCACGATCCCGTGACCGTGAAGATATTAGACAAGGTGAGTTTCCAACTGAAACAAAGTGAGTTCGTTTCTGTCATCGGACGATCAGGATGTGGTAAATCTACCCTGCTGTATATCTTGTCCACGATGGATACGGATTACGACGGAGATCTATTGATCGATGGGCAATCCATGCGAGACAAAAAAGAAAGTGAGCTAGCAATCGTGCGAAATGAAAAAATCGGTTTCGTTTTTCAATTCCATTACCTGTTAAACGAGTTTTCAGTCCTCCGCAATGTGATGCTACCAGGACTGAAATTAGGTCAATTTTCGGAGAAGGAGATTGAACATAGAGCCTACGAAAAATTAAAAATTTTAGGGATTGAAAAGGAAGCCTTAAAAGATCCGAATCAATTATCTGGGGGCCAAAAACAACGCGTCGCCATCGCTCGCGCACTGATCAACGACCCCTTGCTAATCATGGGCGATGAACCTACCGGAAACCTCGATAAAAAGAATTCAGAAATCGTTTTCAACATCTTCCAAGAACTAGCGGAGGTATACAAGCAGACCTTATTAATAGTCACTCACGATAATGAATTCGCGGCTAGAACTACCCGAATCATCGAGATGGAAGACGGACATATTAAATAAAAAAAGGAGCAAAGGGTCATTAACCCTTGCTCCCTGCACTCATCTGTTCTATTATTATTTCTTAGTGGTTAGGCGGTATCAGAATCGCTTAAACAATATTAAGGTTAATGTAGGAGAGAAAAGAAAAATGAGCGAAGTGTATGTTCCATTTTCGAAAATCCGAACAAAACTCCCCCAAAAACATCCAAATCAGGCTGGATTATTGTTTTTTCTTTCTGCGTATGCGGAAGGAGATTCTCCCATTAATTCTTTGAAGTTCACAAAAAAGGTCGTTCTCGATTGAAATCCAGACTCTAATCCAATGGCTTCTAACGTAATTACCTTGTCTTTCCCGGAATCGATTAATTCTTTCGCATGGCGGATACGCCAGCGCATTCGTTGTTCTAAGAAATTAGACTGCTGCGTTTTTCTAAAGTAGTAATTGAAATGGTGAACAGGAATATCCAAAGAGGCAGATAATTGAGCTAAGGAAAAAGTAGCCTTTAAAAAGGGTTTATACTCCTCTAAATACAAATCTAATTTTGTCTCGATTTCGATTAGTTTTTCAGCGGACAATTCGTAGTTCGGTATTTTCAATTTAGCCTCGCGCTCCGCATTGATATAGGGAGCGTACAAAAATTCCGGAAAATAAAAGACGCTTAAAGAAAGTACCAAATAAGATCCGAGACCCAGGTAATTCCAAGGCGAATTCCCTTGATAGGTTAATTTAAAAGGATTCGAACTGGGTAGGAACAAAAAGAAATAGGCCAAAAAGAGAATTAACAGCATTTGAACCACTAAAAAGCCGGGAATCCAATAATGCAAGATGAAGTTTTTTGCGTTGCGGGGTCGGAAGCGGAAATAGATTTGGCAACTGTAAAAAACATAAAGGCTACTTAAGATCAACTTCACATAAAAATGGAAACGAGCTGAAAAGAAAAATCCCAATTGCTGCTTCACTAATTCATGAATATCAAATTTGATTAATTCCGCAATGACCATTTTATGGGCAAAGGAAGTAAACGAATAAGGTAACATGTCCAAAACCTGGATAAAAAAGGGCGTGAGGTGGAACAAATCCTTGGGCATTAAAATGGCATTTTCCTTCACCATCCCTCGCACATAGAAATAAGCTAAAGGGTACAGCAAGTAAAAAAAAGCATCAAAATTCCCAAAAAGAACAGCGACAATTTCCACATGCCACTCCACGAAAAGGCAATAATGAAGTAGGGTGAATAAGCCAAAAATGAGGAAGTAGAAAAAAAGGAATCGCTTCGGACTTTGAAAGAAAGGTCCGGAGGATTTTAACAGTAAAAGCAGGATAATGAAAAAGCTCATGAACACAGCGAGGCTATGTCCAAACTTATAAATTTCGTGCATTAAAATGGTTAGGTATGAGTGGTTACAGGTATTCTAACGAATGTACAAAAATACCCCCACAATCAATCAACCTGCCACGTATTTAATCAGGGGTATTTTACGCAA
>JBJTMW010000220.1:0-2977 GCA_046070715.1 Aquirufa sp.
TACGAACCAAAGTGGTATCGCAAAAGGCGTTTACAAACGCGAAGACGTGTACTTAATTCACGATGCGATTCAAGAAGGAACGGGTGTGAAATTAGATGACATCTACTTCTGCCCTTACCACGAAAACTTTGACAGTCATTCGCTGACGCGCAAGCCTGGATCGTTAATGATCGAGAAAGCCGCTGCGAAATACGACATCGATATGGATGCCTCCTGGATGGTGGGCGACCACGAACGCGATATTACGGCGGGAACCCGCGCAGGTTTGCGCACGATTCGCTTAGCGCCAGCAGGAACGGAAACCAAAGCCACGCATTTAGTGGATGATTTATTAGCCGCTTCTAAAATAATTGTAGGATGAAAAAAGTCTATCTAAGCGACGCCGGCCCCAAAGTTTCACCAGCCATCTATGGCTTTTGGCGTTGGGAAAAAGAGGACAAGAAAATGGACGAGATCGTCCATTTCTGTTTAGACAAGGGCATTAACACTTTTGATCATTCAGATCGTTATGGCGAATACACGGCGGAGAAAACTTTTGGAGAGCTGTTGGCAAAAAAATCCATCCAGCGTTCTGACATCGTTTTGTTCTCCAAATGTGGGGTAAACATCCCCTCCGCTGCTCGACCAGACATCCGCGTTGCCCACGTGAATACTTCTGCAGCGCACATCACGGCGTCTGTCGAAAACTCGCTTCGCAACTTGCAGACGGACTATTTGGACGTGTTTTTATTAGATCAATTAGATCCTTTGTCAGATATTGAGACAACGGCGGTGGCATTAGAAAAACTAAAAAGCTCCGGAAAAGTGAAAAACATCGGTGTTTCGAACTTCTCGGTTTATCAACACCAATTGTTAGTTTCCTTCCTCAACATCCCTGTCGTTTCTAACCACATTGACTTGAACTTGTTAAACACAAGTGCATTAGATAACGGAATCGTAGATTACATCAAGCAAAAATACATGCGCCCCTTAGCGGTTTCGCCACTAGCCGGTGGTCGCATCGAGCACGGAACGGACGAGCAAGCCTTGAAATTACGCAAGAAATTGAACGAGATGGCCGCGAAATACGATAGCAATATCGAATCAGTCGCTGTGGCTTGGTTAATCAAATTAGGCGCTTTACCATTAATTGGAACCTTAGAAGAGAAACGTATCCAAAACATCGTGGATGCATTCGAAATCGAGATGGATCACCAGGATTGGTATGCGTTGTATAATACGAGTCGTCCTGCACCGATGGTTTTAGATTAGAGATAATAGAGTAGAGAGTATAGATCTAAAGCATAAAGCACAAAGAATAAAGATTATTTTAATTATAGAGGCTTCCGAAAGGGGCCTCTTTTTTCTTGACCAACCCCTGAACAATTTTATCAGTTTATTGATAATTAGGTGCATCTATTAACGGCTAATAATAGCTATTTTGAGCATAAAAAATAGCCATGGATAACACTACTAATCAAATTAGCATAGAGAATAAAATTTATGAATTGCGAGGAATTGCCATCATGTTAGACCAAGATTTAGCCGCTTTATTTCAAGTTGAAACCAAAATACTGAACAAATCAGTAAAACGAAATAGTGAAAGATTCCCTACTCATTTCATGTTTCAACTAACTAACGAAGAATGGAACAACTTGAGGTTCCAAATTGGAACCTCAAATGAAACATACGGTGGAAGGCGCTTTTTGCCTTATGCTTTTACAGAACAAGGTATTTATTTTGAGGGCCAAATTTTTGATGCCTATCTATTTGTTTCTAACCTTGTTCGATCTGCTAAAAGATCTATTATCCTCTTTGACAATTATGTAGATGACAGCATTTTGACGCTACTTGACAAAAGAGAAAATACGGTCAAAGCAACTATATATACGCAAAAAATTGATAAAAAATTACAACTAGATATTCAGAAACATAATAGCCAATATCCACCTATTGAAATTAAAATCATCAAAACTATTCATGATAGATTTTTACTAATAGATAACAATGAAGTTTATCACTTTGGCGCATCGTTGAAAGATTTAGGGAAAAAATGGTTCGCATTTTCTAGATTAAATGATTTTGCTTCAGCTATTTTAAATCGAATTAAAGAATAAAGATTTCGCTTTTAAACTCTTCCCATACTCATCAAAAAAGGCTTCATTTCTGAAGCCTTTTTTGATTCCACATCTTTACTCTCTAATCTTTACTCTATTATCTCCTCCCAGTTCTCCTCCCTCTCTCCTTTCCCTTCGGAATCACTCTCCCACCTCTCGGCGCTTCTCTCTTACGAGAACGGTTATTAGCAAATTTCCCTACTAAGCCAGAACGCATACCTACTAGTTCTAGGTCGATGGTACGTTTAGCTAAATTCGTATCGCGGACTTTCACTTGGACTTTATCTCCAAAAGTGAAGACACGGCCATTCGATTTGCCCACGATCCGGTAATTGTTTTTATCTAAATCATAGAAGTCGTCGTTCAAGTCGACCATACGCACGAGGCCTTCACAAGAGGTTTCGCCTATTTCGACAAAGATTCCGAACTCGGTTACACCCGTGATGATTCCGTCAAAAATTTGTGGTTCGTGCAAGCTCATGTATTCCACTTGCTTGTACTTGATGGAAGCGCGTTCGGCGTCGGAAGCGAGTTTTTCGCGGTCTGAGCTATGCTTACATTGAATTTCTAATGGGGCGCGCTCCGCTGGGGTGCCGCCGTCTAAATAATGCTGCAACAGGCGATGCGTCATAACGTCAGGGTAACGGCGGATCGGGCTGGTGAAGTGAGAATAGAACGGGAATGCCAAGCCGAAGTGACCGACAGGATCGGTGCTATAACGGGCTTTGGACATCGTACGAACCGCTAAACTCTGCAATACGTGCTCTTCGCCTTTGCCCTCGATGTTTTCCATCAAGGCATTAAATGACTTGCTGACGTGCTGAGGATCCGTGGTTACTTGGTAGCCAAATTTCTTCGCGAACGAAGAGAATACCTGCAAT
>JBJTMW010000221.1:0-2617 GCA_046070715.1 Aquirufa sp.
TACTGTTTTCATCTTTCTATTTCGTTTAAAAAATTAAAACTTAACGCGTAATCCTGCTGTCATCGTAGACAAAGGAGAATAACGATACGTGTCAGATCCTCCTGTTTCAGCCGTACTTGGGTTGAAACCATTTCTAGCAGATGCTAAGAACAAGTTGTCTCCTGATACCCAAATGTACACACTTGAGATAGGGCTGTTTCTAAAGAATTTGCTAGGAACCTTGTACCCGATTTGAACGTTGTTCAACGCTAAGAAATCAGATTTCGTGATGAAACGAGTCGATGTAGAACTTACGTTCGCATCTTGACCCGCTGATAAACGAGGAACGTCTGTTGCGCTACCTGCTTTAGTCCAACGAGCTAAGATGTCTGTATGGTAGTTATTACCACCTGCAGCGCCACCTGAGTTCATTAAACCAGCATAAGCACCATCATAGGCGTATCCACCTAAGCTGTACAGGAATTGCATGTTAATGTCAAAGTTTCCTAATCCACCATTCAAGCTAAATGCACCTCTTACCGTAGGGAATGGTGATTTGTCTACGAACTTAGTCGTTGCTTCAGCATAGGTTGCCGTTCTTGCTACTTTCACTTGAGCCATTTGCTCTGGAGTCTTCGCTTGGAAATCTGCTAAAGAAGGGATGTTCTCTGCTGTTTGGCGAATACCATCCGCATTTGAGTCTACCCAATATACGTTCCACTCAGATACACCCGTTTCTGGATTTACACCTGCATATTCACGTACATAGAAATCGAAGATCGAGTGACCTACAGCTCTTCCGTAAGCACCGTCGATGTCAATGATTTTCTCTTTTCCAGTCGCTGGGTCGATCGGTAAACGAAGCATTTCGTTTTTGATCATCTCGCCGTTTACTGTGAAGTCTAAGTAGTTTTTCTTCGTTTGGATTAAGTGCGCTGTTACATCAAATTCGATACCTGTATTACGTAAAGCACCATCGTTCACACGTAAAGACGCATAACCTACAGAAGGCCCTACTTTACGGTCGAAGATTAAGTTATCTGTCGTCTTCGTGTAGTAATCGATAGCAGCGTTAATGTATTTGCCTAATTTGAATTCAGCACCTACTTGGAATTGCTTCGAAACCTCCCACGTTAAATCTGGATTACCCTTCGAAACGAAAGATAAAGAGATGTTTGAGTTCAAGTTTTGTACTTGGAATAAGTCATATCCAGGATAAAGACCGATACCACCTTGCTCTCCGATTAAACCATATGAAGTCTTCACTTTCAAGTCTTTGATGAAATCCACGTTTTCCATGAAGCCTTCTTTGGAAACTAACCAAGCGAAACCTACGGAACCGAAGTTACCCCATTTGTTCGTTAAGAAACGAGACGAACCGTCACGTCTTACGGTAGCAGATAAGAAGTATTTGCCATCGTAGTCATAGTTTAATTGACCAAAGTATGACTCTAAAGAGTAGTTATTCAAGTACGATCCTGGAGGGTTTGAAATTACTGCGTTGTTGAATTCAACACCATCCGGCATTACTAACTTGTACATAGAAGCCCACATATACTTCGTTTCTGTTGCATAGCTTTCGTGCGCTACGAATGCCTCAAAGTTGTGTGCATTAAACGCCTTCTTGTAACGTAATAAGTTTAACAAGTTGTAGTTTAAGTTCTCCGTTTTAGCCTTGTAGATGTAACCGCCTTGTCCTGAGTTAGGGCCATAGAATGGGTTATTCTGCGTGTCTTGACTTTCATTTGAATATTGTAAACCTAATTTATTCTCGAAAGATAAGTTAGGAGTGATTTGAATATTCAAGGAAGTCGCCGCGTTCACATCGTGTGTTTTTTTAGTACGGATACCTAGCTTCGCATCAGCAATCGAGTTCGTTAAAGCACCAAAACCACGACCTACACCGTAATCATATTGGTATCCATTGTAATACGGATCACGAACGTACTGAGACGTCGTGTTATCATGTAAGAACAAAGGATAGATGGGAGGCAAGTTATCTACGAACCAGAATACAGAACCGGAGTCAGAAGTTTGACCTGGGTTGTTTTGCGTGCTGTAAGAGTAACCAATGTTTGTTGTTGAGCTTAACCAAGACTTAGGATTGTGTGTTAAGTTCAAACGTGTCGAATAACGCTTGTAATCCGTATTGATCGAGTAACCTACATCTTCCAACGCACCATACGATGTATAGTATCTTGTTTTTTCGTTACCACCGCTGATTTTCAAGGTAGCTTCGTTACGATTCGAGTTTTGGAAAGCGAAATCACCCCAGTTTTCTGGATTGTAACGACGGGCAGTTCCTGGAACAACTTGCTTCGTCGCAGGGTCAATTAATTGAGCCGCTGGAACTGTCCACATGTTGTAGTTAGGCATGTTTGCAAATAAGTTTGTGTTTGCATAAGCCGTAGGGTTTGCGTTCGCTAAAGCAACGCCTTTGTTATAGTAACCTTCCCAAGTTAAGCCGATGTATTGCTCTGGATTACGGATCGTGCTGTAACGAGGTAACAAGCTCATGTTTTGGCCTGATTTCAAGTCTAATTCAATCACAGCATCACCTGATTTCGAACCTTTCTTTGTGTTAATCACGACCACACCGTTCGCACCACGAGAACCGTAGATCGCAGTCGCAGCCGCA
>JBJTMW010000222.1:0-2526 GCA_046070715.1 Aquirufa sp.
AGCAAAAAATCCAGCGGCTCCACCACCGATGACGATTATTTTCATTGGATAAAATCTGCGCGCATGGGATTAAACGAATCCACTAAAATACCTTCTTCTAAAGCCACCACACCATGATTTATGGAGGGAGGAATAAAGAATACGTCCCCTTGTTTCAGGATCTTCTTTTCATCGCCTATGATCACTTCAAAGACGCCACTTTCTACATACGAACCTTGGGTGTGGATATGCTGGTGAATCGCCCCCACGCCTCCTTTTTTGAAATGCACCTTCACGATCATCAGGCCGTCATTATAGGCCATAATTTTGCGTTTGCAATACTCGTCTAGGATTTCCCATTCGATGTCAGCATCCGCGATCCAATGCGTCTTGTTCAAAGGTGATGATTTACTCATGTACAAAAATAAGATAAAATCAGGAAGCAAAATGCATAATATCAGTTTACTGTTATTTTGACTCTTTTGAAAACAGTAGTTTAGTGCTACCAAAATGGATAACCACTATGAATTACCTACAATCAAAGCAGCGATTAAGCGAATTTTTAGAATCATTTCACTTATTATCCACAGAAGAATTAGCCATCTTTCTGAGTGCTTTCAAATACCAACAGGCTAAACGTAATCAACCTATTTCCGCTTGCATCGACTCAAGTCCACGCTTGTATTTTGTCGCAGATGGCCTCCTTCGACACTTTTCTACGATGCCGAATAAAATCCAGGAAGAGACCATTATCGATCGTGGCTTTGTACTCCCTTCTACTTTCTGTTTATCAGCAGCTAGTTTCCATCAGGCTAGAGCAACAACCATTCATTCGGAAACGATCAAGCGAACAACGTTGCTATATATTGATCGGTTTATTCTTGATCAACTATTCGTTCAGATTCCTGTACTCTCCCTTCTTTTTCGTCAGCTAATGGAGCGCTATTTTTTTGAAATCGAACGCTTAAACTTGATTTTGCACCTGGGTAATTGCCAAATGCGCTATGAGTATTATTGCCTACACTTTGTCGCGCATATTCAGCAAGTGCCTGATAAATACATTGCTCAGTTTTTAAATATCAGTCACTCAGAATTAAGTAGAATTAGAGGCAGGATGGCAAAGGGAAAGCCAATTAGGGCAAAAGCTTCTCCTTTGTTTGTCGTTTAATTTCTTCTTCAATGGCCAGGGGTAGCGGTTTGAAATTAGGATGGGAGTAGGCCTTTTCCCAATAGGGTTCGGAATACCTTGTTTCACTCCCTAGTGACGTTCTTTTAGAGAATCCTTTTTCATCCCCTGTTTCTATCTCTGCGGAATGGATAAAAAATTCTGTGATGGAATGATACTGATCAAAAGTAGATTTTCCTTTCGCCTTGAAATCAATTTTATGCACATTTTTGTGGTAGATGAGCTGGATGGGATCGAGGTTTTCTCTGTTCTCGACTTGTGCGATACTTTCTTCATCGTTCACTAAAATATGTGATTCCATTCCCAAGCTTTTTAGCACGACTGGTTTTCCTTCTGGATACTGATGGATCGCCACTTGATGTAGGTGGGGATTGATTCGATTCATTTGGCCCCAGGGAATACCAGTTTCCGCTTGTATAAGGGCAACAGAATCTTGTTTTGTATTTAAGGCTCGAGCTGAAGTTTGTAAATCTCGTGTTCTAATTAACTCGAGGATAGGAGGTAGCGTAATGGTTATGCCATAACTCATCGATTTTCCCTGAAAAGCCATTTTAAAAAGAGGGCCTTTAAAATTCCGCTGTTGAATATGCTTGTATTCTACACTTTTGTTTGGATTGGCTGGAACTAAAACCTCGATTTCTCCATCACTAAAAAATTCCAAACTGTCATTTCTGAATTGAAAGCTACGGAAATAGCCTTTCAATAGAACTCCCATTTTTCGCTTATTGGATTTTACCTGAACATCCGCTAATTGAATGCTGCGCGGTTGTAGATAAATGTCTTGTGACGCAGCACTTTTCTTGCTTTCATACAGAAAATGAGAGAATAGAAAAGTAGCTGGAGATTTCAGTGCTATTTCTCCCTTTGAATCGCTAAGCCCTAAAAGAATTCCCTGTTCAGAGTAGACTTCCACTCCTGTGATAGGTTGTCGGTTTTTCTCATTTAGAACACGAATTTGCGCAAGAGAGGAATAGGAAAGAGTGAGTAGTAATACGATTTTTTGTATCATAGGAAATGGAGTAAAAAAGAGGTTAGGACCGTAGCCCTAACCCATTCATTAAAATATTTTTTTGCCAAAAAGATAAAAATCAACTTCTGTGTTGTTTTTTACGCCATCCAGAACGCCAAAAATTTCCAATTTGAAAATATTCAGAAAGCAAGCTTCAGAAGTTTTGATTGCCGGATTAGGATGGAATTGAATGCTCGAAATGAGCATCGCCACTAAGGCAATTCCAGTTAGAAATCGATTCGATTTCTGGTTTTTTGATTTTAGGTATAACATGGTTAGGTATGTAAATAATGGTCACCTACTCTTTTATAAGGTTTTTCGGTATTCACCTGAGGGTCGCGATCCTTAGGTC
>JBJTMW010000223.1:0-3577 GCA_046070715.1 Aquirufa sp.
CTCAAAATTTGGAGACAAAAAAATGCAAGCGTAGCTGGTAAGTTCGAAACTTATCAGGTGAGCGGCATCTCCACAGATATGTCATTTTTGGAAATGATTGACGTGTTAAACAACCGTTTGATCGAAGAAGGAGATGATCCGGTAGCGTTTGACCACGATTGCCGCGAAGGTATTTGCGGTATGTGCTCGATGTACATTAACGGTCGTCCTCACGGGCCTAACCGCGGTGTGACGACTTGCCAATTGCACATGCGTTCGTTCCAAGATGGCGAAACGATTACGGTAGAGCCTTGGAGAGCGAGTGCATTCCCAGTGATTAAGGACTTAGTGGTGAACCGTTCTTCTTTTGACCGTATTATCGCGGCAGGAGGTTTCGTTTCAGTGAACACAGGAAATGCGAAGGATGCGAACAACATCCCGATTAATAAGGACGATGCGGACGAGGCATTCGCAGCAGCGGCTTGTATCGGTTGTGGTGCTTGTGTAGCGGCTTGTAAGAATGCTTCAGCGATGTTGTTTACGTCTGCCAAAGTTTCTCAGTTAGCCCTACTTCCTCAAGGACAAATCGAAGCAGCTACACGTGCTCAGGCAATGGTCGCTCAGATGGACGAAGAAGGATTCGGTGCTTGTTCGAACACCGGTGCTTGCGAGGCGGAATGCCCTAAAGGTATCTCGATCGAGAATATCGCGCGTATGAACCGCGAATATTTCTCGGCGACATTCTCTTCTAAGTAATTTTATATTAATGGCCCCTGGATGCAATTTCAGGGGCTTTTTACGCCCTTGTTTTTAGAACCTACCCATTCCAAATCTGCTGAACGCAATCCACCTGCTGGTTGGATCGAAGTGATATGCGGTTCCATGTTCTCTGGTAAAACAGAAGAACTGATTCGTCGCTTGAAACGCGCAAAAATTGCCCAAATGCGGGTCGAAATCTTCAAACCGATGGCAGATACCCGCTACCACGACGAAGATATTGTTTCCCACAACCAAAACTCCATCCGTTCTACCCCAGTCAATAACTCAGGAGAAATTCTGCTATTGGCTGGTGACTGCGATGTGATTGGTTTAGATGAGGTACAGTTCTTCGATGAAAACATTGTAGAGGTTTGCAATACGCTAGCGAATCAAGGCAAGCGTATCATTGTGGCAGGATTGGACATGGACTTTAAAGGAAATCCTTTTGGGCCTATGCCGGGATTAATGGCTATCGCAGAATTCGTCACCAAAGTACATGCTGTTTGCGTAAACTGCGGAGCGGCTGCCCATTATTCCTACCGCAAGGTGGAACAACAACAAACCGTCTTATTAGGCGAAACCGAGTCTTACGAGGCTCGCTGCCGTTCTTGCTTCCATGGCCAAAATTAAAGACCCTTCCTTCCGGAAATTAATTCAGAAACTGGTCGCTCGCAAACCGAAAAACTTAGATCAACAATTTTTCGAGGCCCACACATCCGTCTTCAAAAAGACTGATTGCTTAACCTGTGGCAATTGCTGCCGCACGACTAGTCCGATGTGGAACGATACGGATATACAGCGTGTTTCGCATTTATTCAAAATGAAGACTTCTGCCTTCTTGGATGCTTATTTAGTCCAGGATTCAGATGGAGATTGGGTATACCCCGCGGCCCCTTGCCCCTTTTTAGATCTCTCAGATAATAAGTGCGGCATCTACGAACAACGTCCCAAAGCCTGCCGCGAATACCCCCATACGGATCGAAAGAACATCATGGGAATTTTGGGATTAACCCAGAAAAATGCGCTAATTTGTCCCGCAGTGACGCAAATCCTTGAAAAAATCGAGCAAATTTACCCTTGAGCCGCTTTTGATTTGAAATTCACGTCAAAAATCGACAATTTCGTAACTCAATAATTCAAAACTATGGCAGCAGCAGAATACTTAGGAATCGATGTAGGTGGAACCGGCGTTAAAATGGGAATCGTCCACGCAGACACAGGTCAAATCAACAATTTTCAAAGTTACGATACTGCTACCTGGAGAGAATCACACCACTTTTTAGAGCGTTTAGCGGATGCCATTGCCTTGCAATTGTACCAACACAAGAATGTAAAGAAAGTAGGAATCGGCCTTCCAGGTATCCTGACGAAGGATCGCCGTACCTTAATCGAAATCACGGCTATTCCTGAAATTGATGGTTCTCCTATGATTGAAATGCTTGAAAAGCGCTTCCCTGAGCACGCTTTCTTTATGGAAAACGATGCGAACGCAGCGGCTTTAGGCGAATTCTATTTCTCACCTGAGAAAACGAATATGCCAGAGGACTTCATTTTCATTACCTTAGGAACGGGCGTAGGTGGCGCAGCAGTCATCGACCGCAAGATCTTCTTAGGAGGTGATGGCAATGCGATGGAACCTGGTCACGTACCCTCTCGCGATGGAAAAGTACTAGAGCGCAACGTAGGCAAGAAAGAGTTATTACAAATGGCAACCGCTATGCGTGCAGCCTATACAGGTAAAACATCACTTCCAGCAGATGGAACCATTTCTACAACTGCTTTAGTGGTAGGCGCTGAAGAAGGCGATGAATTAGCCTTAGCGATTTGGAACGAAGTAGGGACCATGTTAGGTGATATGCTCGTTTCCTTGATTCGTATCCTAGATATCAAAAATATCTTCATAGGTGGCGGACTATCAGCCTCTTACGACTTTATTTTACCTAGTATGGAAAAGCAGTTGAATTACTGGTTAACGCCAGCCTATTTGGAAAAATTAACTATTAAAAAAGCCTTATTAGGCAACGACGCAGGCCTTTTAGGCGCTGCATCGCTTTGTTTTTAAGAGAAACAGCCTAGAACAGGCTAATTAGAAAGGAATTTGTTTGATAAATTCAACTTTAATTCTAATCTTTGCATCGTTTTTGAACCCCAAAATAATATTAAAATGTCAGATATTGCAGAAAAAGTAAAAAGCATCATCGTTGAAAAATTAGGTGTAGAAGCATCAGAAGTAACTCCTGAGGCATCTTTCACAAACGATTTGGGAGCTGACTCTCTAGACACAGTTGAGTTAATCATGGAATTCGAAAAAGAATTCTCTGTTTCTATTCCAGATGATCAAGCGGAGAACATCCAAACAGTAGGCCAAGCTATTACTTATTTGGAAGAGAACGCAAAGTAATCGAAGCAACCATAAAAATGATGTCAATTAGTAATCAGTAATCAAGTGGATTTTTCCATCGGATTTCTCGAGCTAATTGACATTTTTTATTTTAAGCAGATTCATAAATAACAAGAATATGGAGTTAAAACGAGTAGTTGTCACGGGTTTAGGCGCCCTAACCCCCATCGGGAACACAGTTAGTGAATATTGGGATGGATTAAAGAACGGCGTAAGCGGTTGTGGACCCATCACGAAATTCGATGCGGAGAAATTCAAAACTCGTTTTGCTTGTGAATTAAAGAACTTCAAGGTAGAAGATTTTATCCATACTAAAGAAGCTCGTAAAATGGATCCATTCACTCAATACGCAGTAGTAGCCGCTGATGAGGCGATTGCTGATGCGAATTTTGACATGGAAACTTTGAATAAAAATAAAGTAGGCGTTATCTGGGGATC
>JBJTMW010000224.1:0-3200 GCA_046070715.1 Aquirufa sp.
AGCGGCAAAGGCATCATCTACGATGGAAGAGAATTTCGTTTTAGGATAATGGGCGACTAAATCCTTAAATCGTTCCAAATTAGGTCCGATCAATTGCATCGAAATAAGTACGTCTGGAGCTTCTGAAAGGGCTAATAATTCTGCTTCAGCAATAGTAGCACATTTGAACTTTTTGATGCCTGCTGCTAGAAAAAGGTCGTTTCCTTCCTTTGTCTTATGCGTTTTGATGTGTGGACGCAAGCGTGCAGGATTGCCATCTACCATTTCAATGACTTTGGCAATATTACGTTTTACCCGGTCAGGATAAACAATTAATCCCGGGCTTTCAAAGGTGTCCAAATTTCTCATGAGATTGCTCGATCTAGGTGAACATAGCCTCCATCTACGTGGATGATCTGTCCGGTGGTATGACTTGATTTAGGTGACATTAGAAAAGTAACCATATCCCCTATTTCTTCTTTTGTGGTCATCCGTTGACCTAACGGTATTTTGCTGGTGATGCTAGCTAATTTTTCTGTAGGTTTTTCTAACGTCTCAATCCATTTTTCATACATTGGCGTATAACATTCTGCCACGATGACCGAATTTACCCGAATGTTATAGTCGCGTAATTCTAATGCCCATTCCCTTGTTAAAGCATTGCGACCTCCATTCGAAGCAGCATATCCAGAAGTGTTTCCCTGGCCAGTTTCTGCCGTTTTTGATCCGATATTGACGATAGCCCCTTTGCTTTTTTTCAAATAAGGTAACACCGCTTGAGCCATTAAATAATAATGCGTCAAATTCGCATTGATGGATTGGATGAATTTCTCGTAATTACCCGTTTCTAGGCCCACTCCATCATTTAAACCGGCATTATTGACTAATCCATCAATTTTACCAAACATCGTCGCCACTTTATCTACTACTTGATGGCATTCGGACGGATTACTTAGATCTGCCACAAAGGAGAATGCTTGTCCGCCTGTCGCTTGAATTTTTTCGATACAACGCTGATTATCTGCTTCATTTCGTCCTACGATGGCCACCATAGCGGATTCTAAGGCCAATGACTCGGATATGCCCTCACCAATACCTTTGGCACCCCCTGTCACAATGATCACTTTCTCTCTTAATCCTAAATTCATAGTGTTTCTAATTGATAAAATTCGATAGCATTCTGATGGTAAATGAGTTCTTTTTCTGACGCATTTAACCCTTTAAGCGCCTCTTGAAATGATGCAACCCAGCGTTCTACCGTTGAATTGACTAAAACAACCGGATAATCACTTCCAATCATCAGTCTCTGGGGACCAAAGACGTCTAAAGCCACCTCCACAATCTCATTTACTTGTTGCTGAGTCCAAAATTGATCTGCAGCTTCTGTCACAATCCCCGATATTTTAGCAGAAACGTGTGAAAGACCTGCAAACGCTTGAATATCCTTCTTCCATTCTTGGATATTACCAGATTTTAGCGGGGCTTTAGCCAAATGGTCTAAAACGATTTTTTGCTCATCGCAAGTCTCACAAAAAGCAATGGCTGATTTAATTTGATGTGGATAAATCAACAAATCATAGCAGAAATCGAAGCTGGCGAGCGTTTTTACACCACGAAGGAACTCATTTCTAGCCAGAAAATGAGGATCTTTTTCCCCTTGAACAATATGTCTGAAGCCTTTTATTGCTTCAAATTGAGAAAAATAAGCCAACCTGTCCTCAATATTTTCGCTTTGTAAATCGACCCAGCCCACAACTCCTTGAATGAATTCATTCTGTTCCGCTAATGCTAATAGAAACAAGGTTTCTTCCTCCGAAGAATCAGCTTGAACAGCCACACAACCGGTAAATCCTTGGTCTCTAAATAGCGGTTCGCTGTAGTTTGGATAAAAATCAGCTTTCAGAACGGACATATCCGGTGTTATCCAGGTGTCTCGTTCTTCGTTATAATTCCAAAAATGTTGATGTGCATCAATCATCCCTGATAGGCTATCGCTGTTTGTTGTTGTTCTCCTAATCCAGCCATGCCTAACGTAACTACATCACCTGGTTTTAAATAAATAGGTGGATTAAAACCTAATCCTACTCCATGTGGTGTACCTGTACTTATGACATCGCCAGGTAATAAAGTCATGAATTGAGAGATATAGGAAACGACTTGAGGTACATTGAAAATCAATTGATTGGTATTACTCGTTTGAAAGCGTTTCCCGTTGACATCTAACCACATATCTAAAGCGTGTACGTCTTTTATCTCTTCTTTTGTCGCTAAATAGGGTCCCAAAGGCGCAAAGGAATCACATCCCTTCCCTTTTGACCAGTTTCCACCCCGTTCTAACTGGTATTCGCGTTCCGATAAATCATTATGTAGACAATAACCCGCCACATAATCATAGGCATCGGCTTCAGATACATAAGAGGCTTTTTTGCCAATCACAATGGCTAATTCAACTTCCCAGTCTGTCTTTGTCGAGTTTTTGGGGATAATGATATCGTCATTGGGACCAGAAAGTGCCGTTGTGCTCTTGAAAAATAGAATAGGTTCTTTTGGAATCTCTGCACCCGTTTCTTTGGCGTGATCCGCGTAATTTAAGCCCACACACACAATTTTACTCGGTCTGGCTACGCAAGAACCCACACGTCCCATGATGATAGGAAAATCAGCTGGATTTAATTTAGCTAATTCCGCCGCTCCATTCTGTTGAAAAAAGGATTCGTTGAAATCTGCAAAACGAGAAGAAACGTCATAATAGGCTCCCTCCTGATAAATACAAGGCTTTTCAGCTCCCTCTACTCCAATTCTAGCTAATTTCATTCTATAATTTTTTAATAACGTCCCACATGGTGTCAGCTAAGAATTGGTTTCCTGCTTCGTTTAAGTGAACACGGTCAGATGTTAAGATACCTGACGCTTTGTTTTCGATGTTGTTTTTAGACTCATAATCCATAAATGCTTTGCGCAAATCAATTAATTGTAAGCTATTATCTTTCGCAATTTTCTTGATAATCGTAGCATAGGCATTTAGGTCTCCATCGTTCTCATTCGAGTTGTCAAACTTCTCTCCAATTACCGTAGGTGTGCAGATAACTACCTGAGCATTAGCTTTTTGAATCTTCTTAATTAAAGCATTATAGAACCGTTCAAACTTGTCTGCATCCGTACCTGTACGTGAACTTGTTTTATGCCAAACGTCGTTAATACCAATGTAAATAATCACAATA
>JBJTMW010000225.1:0-5850 GCA_046070715.1 Aquirufa sp.
CACTTTGCGCTGCGTTAAAGCTGAAGCGATCGCGGTTAACATCGTGATACCCGCGGAAGGACCATCTTTAGGTACCGCTCCAGCTGGAACGTGAATGTGTAAATTGTATTGGTCAAAAATACGGTAATCAATGCCGTATTCATCCGAATGTGCCTTTAAGAAACTCAAAGCCGCCATCGCTGATTCTTTCATCACATCACCTAATTGACCAGAAAGTGTCAACACTCCTTTTCCGCGATTCAATAAGGTTTCAATAAATAAGATATCTCCTCCAACGGGCGTCCAAGCTAAACCTGTTACGACTCCAGCATATTCGTTATTCTCGTAGGTATCCTTATCGAAGTGCTCTTGACCCAGTAATTTCACAACATCTGTCGCCGTGATTTTATGTGGATAGTCTTGATCCATCGCAATGGATTTCGTGATCTTGCGTACCACGCGACCGATCTCTTGTTCTAATTTACGAACACCAGATTCGCGGGTATATCCTTCGATGACCTTTTGGATCGCTCCGTCGTTCATCGCAAATTCCGCTTTCTCTAAACCGTGCTCTTTCTTTTGCTTAGGCAATAAGTGTTTTTTCGCGATTTGAACTTTTTCCTCCATCGTGTAGCCACTCACTTCGATAATCTCCATCCGGTCGCGTAAAGCGGGATGAATCGTATCTAAATTATTTGCGGTAGCGATGAACATCACGCGAGATAGATCGTAATCACACTCCAGGTAATTATCCATGAAGCTGCTGTTTTGTTCCGGGTCTAATACCTCTAATAAAGCAGACGATGGATCGCCACGGTGATCAGAACCTACTTTATCGATCTCATCTAAAATGAAAACGGGATTAGAAGATCCGGCTTTTTTAATGCTTTGAATCACCTTGCCTGGCATCGCGCCCACATAGGTTTTGCGGTGGCCTCTTATCTCGGCCTCGTCACGCAGACCACCTAGGGCCATACGCACGTATTTTCTTCCCAAAGCTTTGGCAATCGAACGACCTAATGACGTCTTACCCACACCCGGAGGGCCATAAAGGCACAAGATGGGCGCTTTCATATCCCCTTTCATCTTCAAAACCGCTAGGTATTCGATGATGCGCTCTTTTACTTTTTCTAGTCCAAAATGATCCGCATCTAAGACCTTCTTCGCCTTCACCAGATCAAAATTGTCTTTCGTGTATTCTCCCCAAGGCAGATCCGCAATCAATTCCACGTAATTCATCAACATCGGGTATTCCCCAGACATCGAATTCGTACGCTGTAGTTTGGAAAGTTCTTTTTGGAAGAAATCATTCACCTCTTTCGACCATTTCTTCTTCGCCCCTTTCGCACGAAGACCATCCAATTCTTGCTCAGGACTTTCCACGCCCAATTCCTCCTGCAACACTTTAATCTGCTGGCGAATGTAATAGTCGCGTTGTTGTTGATCGATATCACTCGAAGCCTTGCTCTGAATCTCGCGTTTCAACTCTAAATGCTGGATGTCCTTCAACATGTGCTCCAGCAAATGAGTCGCCTGTTCGATGCCGTCCAAGGTTTCTAACAAGGCTTGCTTTTCCTTCAATTCTGCATTGATATTCGATGACAGGAAGTGTACTAAAAACGCGGAAGATTCGATGTTATCCAAGGCGATTTGGGCCTCACGCGGAATCTCCGGATTCAGGTTTAATATCTTTAAGGCACACTCTTTCAGCGTAGAAACGAGTGCCTTATTTTCCTTGTTTAATTTCTTAGGGAACGTGTCCTCTATGTAGGAAACACGGGCTAACAGGTTAGGCTCGGTTTTGATGTATTCACTCACTTCAAAACGCTTGCGGCCTTGCACGATGATGGTCGTGTTTCCTCCTGGCAGAACGAACATCTTCACAATGTGCGCGACCGTTCCGATTTTATACAAATCGTCTGGCGTAGGCTCATCTTTGGAATTATTCGCTTGTACTAAAACCCCGATTGTGCGATCGCCTTTGTAGGCTTTCTTTACGAGGCGAACGGATTTTTGGCGGGAAACCGTAATCGGAATCACCATACCCGGAAACAAAACGATATTGCGAATGGGAAGGATAGGCAATTGGTCTGACAAAACGCCCATTTTGTCATCATTGTCCATTCCCTCTGACCCGATCGGGATCAATTCTATATTTTCAAAATCAGACATCTCTGAAAGCTGTAAATGCTTAAAAAGGTCATTTGGATTATTCATACCACATTTTTAAATTCTGCTCCACTTGAGCGGACGATATTAATCAAATTTTATGCCAAACGTCAAGATGGCAGTATGATTATCTTGATAATTGTTGTACCTCTTGGCTTTTCCGAAAAAGGTAGGATTTTTTTGCGCCTTGAAAAGACCAAGAAACGAGGTTTGTTTGGTCTTCAAATTCGTCTAAAAACAGCGAGTTCTCTAAGTAAGATCCCGCTAAGTCAGCGGTAGTAGGAATTTCTAGATACACCCAAATCGCGTCTTGCTGTTGCTCCGTTCCTAACCAACGATATGGAGTTGAAAATTGCTTGCCAGCGCGAAAACCGAAATGCTTACGGACATAGACTTCTAGTCCTTTTTCAGATTCCTCATCTCCCGGAATCATCCGAAATTTCTTGCCTGTCGCCGAGCTCAGCGTTTGTTCCAAGTCATCCTGAAACAGGCGAATGCTGATTTCCCAGCTTTGGTCCTTTGCATTATAAGTCATCTCCGTCACCGAACTATGAAACGGATGCAGATCTGGGAAAAAGAGACCAAAAAATAGAACCAGCAGTTTCAACTAGAAAAAGGCTTTGAAAATATCGTTACCAAACGTATAGGCCATCAAGGCTAGCAAGATCAGCATACCTGCCTGCTGCGCTTTCTCCAACACCTTTTCGGATGCCGGCTTACCCGTAATCATCTCATAAAGTAAGAAAATCGCGTGTCCCCCATCCAAAGCGGGAATAGGCAAGATATTCATGAAGGCCAAAGCCATTGATAACAAACCTGTCAACATCCAGAAACGATTCCAATCCCACACGCCACCAAACATTTGGGCGATGCCAATAGGTCCACTCAAGGCTTTCGATGCCGAAACATCACCTGAAGCTATTTTCTTGAATCCTTTAATGTTATCCGAAATCACCGAGAAGGCACGACCCGTACCGATACTCGCTGCCTCCGCAAACGAATAATCTTCGTGTGAAATTTGAATTAACATCTCGGGTACAAAACCGATTTGGCCAGAGGCAGTCACCTCCATAGATAAAGTGTCCGCTACGCCTCCGCGTAAAATACCTAAACGAATAGGCTTACCGGCTTCCTTCGTGATTAATTCTTTCACCTCATGGTAGAAATGAACTGGACTCGCGTTCACGGAAGTGATCACATCACCCTTTTTCAATCCCGCCGCATAGGCTGGCAATAATTCCGCTGGCTTCGCTGCAGAGAACTTATCAAAGAAACCTGGCTCTTCTGGAGCGGCTACTTCCGCTACTTTAAATGGAGCAATTGGCTCAATGAATCCCGCTTTCTTATCGCTTAATTTTTCAATGAAATTAGAAGGGATTTTGATCTCCAAAGTCTGGTCTCCTCTTTGTACGGTATAGGAAGAATTCTCCCCTAATAGCACATCCGAAGCGCGCAAATCAGACAATTGCTTGTAATCAGCACCATTTACGCGAATGATTTTATCCCCCGTCTTCAGGCCGATTTGTTTGCCTAAATCCAAGGCCACAATACCGTTCTTGTTTAATTCTTCTTTCGAAATAAAGTTGTTCCCATTCGAATAGGTCAAGCAAACGAAAATGACCACTCCGGTAATCACATTCACGATCACACCACCTAACATCACGATCAGACGCTGCCAAGCGGGTTTCGCGCGGAATTCCCATGGTTCCGGGTCTTTGGCTAAAGTCGCCGCATCCTGTGTTTCATCAATCATTCCCGCGATGGAAACGTAGCCACCTAAGGGGAACCAGCCTAAACCGTATTCGGTGTCGCCTACTTTCTTTTTAAACAAAGCGAAGTTTAATACCGTAGGAATAGGGAACATAAAGTCGAAGAAAAGGTAGAACTTTTCGACGCGCATCTTGAACCATTTGGCCGTAATAAAGTGCCCAAACTCATGTAATGTTACTAAAATCGACAATCCTAAAATCAATTGCCCTGCCATCACTAAACCTTCCATATTTCGCTATTTTCTTTGTTTTTCAACCCATTCTTGGGCCAAAATTCTACTTAATTTATCACTTTCGATGTAATCCTCTAATGATGGATTCGCGATAAAAGTTCCCTGATTCATACAATATTCGTTCAAATCAGACATCGCTAAGAATCCAATCTCATCTTCCAAAAAGGCCGCTACCGCCACCTCATTCGCCGCATTCAATAAACACGCCTGATTTCCCCCTTTTTCCAAGGCCTGAAAAGCAAGCCCTAAATTACGGAAAGTCTGTGTATCTGCCTGCTCAAAAGTCAAGGAAGGATAGTGTCTAAAATCAAAACGAGGGAAACTCGCCTTCATTCGATTCGGATACCCTAAGGCAAACTGAATCGGCAATTTCATATCCGGCAAACCGAGCTGCGCCTTAATCGATCCATCCTCAAACTGCACTAAAGAGTGCACGATGGATTGAGGATGCACAACCACTTCGATTTCTGAGGGTTTCACGTCAAATAACCAAGCCGCCTCGATCACCTCTAAACCCTTGTTCATCAAACTAGCCGAGTCGATTGTAATCTTCGCGCCCATCGACCAATTCGGGTGTTTTAATGCTTGTGCCCTTGTTACTTGGGCTAATTGCTCGCGGCTAAAACCTCGAAAAGGTCCACCTGAAGCCGTTAATATCACTTTCTCAATGGGGTTGTGGGACTCGCCCACCAAGCATTGAAAAATCGCTGAGTGCTCTGAATCCACTGGCAAGATAGGCACGCCCATCTCCCGTGCTAAGGGCATAATCAGCGCTCCTGCCACCACTAAGGTTTCTTTGTTCGCTAAGGCAATCGGTTTACGCGCCTTGATCGCTTTTACGGTAGGCAATAAGCCCGCGTAACCCACTAAGGCCGTTAACACGATGTCGACAGAATCGATGGTAACGACTTCTTCTAAGGCTTTGGCCCCTGCATGCACTTGGATTTCTGTACCGGATAAAGCCGCTTTGACCTCCGCATATTTCGCCTCATTCCCGATCACCACATGAGCCGGTTTCCAGGCTAAAGCTTGGGTAATGAGCAGATCGGCTTGGTTTTGGGCGGTTAAGACTTCCACCGAAAAGTCGGAAGGATGCTCTGCAATCACCTCCAAGGCCTGCGTCCCGATGGACCCCGTGCTACCTAAAATGGCTATTCTTTTCATCGCAGCATCGCCGTTATTTGTTCGACAAAACTGATCCATACTTGTGGATACAACAAGGTCATCGCCACGATTCCAAACAAGGCCCCGTACAAGTGCGCGCTGTGATTCACGAAATCACGACTGCGTTTATCCATTTCCACGGAATACCAAGTAAACAATCCGGCATAAATAAATCCGGGAATTCCGAAGAAGCCAAACAAGTAGATTTTCTCAGTAGGGAAGAATAAAATCCCCGCAAAAATGACAGCTGATACAGCACCCGAGGCACCTAATGAGTTATAATTCGGGTTATTTTTCTGTTTGAAAAAAGTAGGCAAATCAGCCACCACAATCGCCAAAACATAAAATAAGATGTACAATTCCGACGCGATTGACGGAAATAATTGATTGAAAATCTGCTCTAATTGAACCCCAAAAAAGAAGAAGGAAAACAAGTTAAAAAACAGGTGCGTGAAGTCCGCGTGGATAAATCCCGAGCTAACAAAACGCCAATATTCGTTTCTGTGTTGAATCCGGTACGGGTTCATGAGCATTTT
>JBJTMW010000226.1:0-3196 GCA_046070715.1 Aquirufa sp.
CTCCCCCGCATTTCTCGGATCAGACACGCCTATTTTCTCTGTCCAATCCCCTTTCACCACAAAATCACCCCCTATATTCACAACCACACCAGCTACCCCTTCTTCTTTCATCGCCTCTGTAGCTGCTTTCTCCATCACATATGACTTCGTAAAGCTGTGTAATTTTAATTCCGTGTCTGTTAAACGCGTCGCTCCATTTTCGTCTAGCGACCAATGCGGCTGATTCACTTCAGCTATGGCCTTTTCGCGCGCCACCTCAGAGGGAATTTCAGATGCCCACATTTTGGCGATATGCTCCGACGCCGGATTCAAAGCTCCGTCCGTTTTTACATTCCATTCTTCGAAATGCTGTAACACCTCGCGTAATTCGGATGAAATTTCGATAGTCTCGCCACGCGTTTCGCTCCAGGATTTAAACTCCGAAGAGGACATGGAAGACAACAATTCATTCAAGCGATTAATCTCCGCTAACACCTTCGATTCTGCATTGTTAGCCGCGGCTTCAGAAGAAGCAATAATCTTTAAATCAAGCGATGTGCCTAAAACGTTCTCAAAATGAGCGGTTAATAAACCGTTAGCTGAAGACGCGCTAGGCGTTAAACTAAGTAGACTTAGAGCGATTGAATTGATCATAGGGTTTTTATTTAGACCACAATATTGAAAAATAAACTGTTTTATGGAATGATTTTTGCGATAAAGCGTAGAGATTTGTAGATATAATCGGGGAAAGAATGAAAATCGAGATCTGGAGTGATATCATGTGTCCGTTCTGCTACATCGGCAAGAGGCATTTGGAAAAAGCATTAGAAACCTTCCCCGGAAAGGACGACGTGGAGATCGAGTGGAAGAGCTTCCAATTAGATCCCACGATTCCGATGGATTTGGGCGAGGAAACAAGCGTGTATGATTATTTAGCTGCGCGCAAAGGCATCTCCTTAGAACAAGTGAAATTGATGCACGACCGCGTTTCAGACATGGCGGAAGCGGTAGGCTTGCACTATGATTTTGATCAGGCCCAAGTCGCTAATTCCCTTAAATCCCACCACCTCATCCAATACGCGAAAGACCAAGGCAAAGGCGACGCCATCGAAGAACGCCTGTTTCAGGCCTATTTTATGGAGGGCAAAAACCTAGCGCAGGATGAAGCACTAGTAGAATGTGGAGAAGCTGTCGGGTTAAAGCGCGATGGAATTCTAAATGCTCTGCAAGACGAGAATTACGCCTACCGCGTGAAACAAGATATTCAAGAGGGAGAAAATCTAGGCGTGCGAGGCGTTCCGTTTTTCGTTTTTGACAGAAAATACGGCATTTCTGGGGCGGAACCCATCGAGGTATTTACGAAAACGCTTTTACAAACCGCTGCGGAATGAAAAAGCTCTTGACCGCCTTTATACTATTATTGGCCTTTGCGGCGAGGTCACAGGATTCCACCTATGTCTCCGTCGAACTGAAAAATGGAAAAAGTGTATCAGGGCAGTTGATTCATAAATCAGAGGCAGAGATCTCCGTTTTAACAACGGATCTGGGAACAGTCACCTTGCCATGGGCTTCCATTCAGGCTGTCAATGTCATTGCCAAAAATGAAGTCAATCAATTCCCGAACCCGCAACCGTCTCGCTACTTTTTTGCCCCGTCCGCCATTCCGTTAAAGAAAGGAGATAAATATTATCAAAATGCCTATTTCCTGGTAAACTCGATTCAAGCTGGGCTGAGCGATCATTTCTCCATAGGAGGCGGGGTCGTGGTCCCTTTTGCCTTATTTATCACCCCTAAAATAGGTTACCAAGTAGCTAAAAATGTACACGTAGGAGGTGGCGTTTTGTTTGCGACGTCGTTAATCCGCGATTTAAATTTTGGGGTAGGGACTGTTTATGGATCCTTTACCTATGGCAATACCGAGAATAACCTAACACTGAATGTGGGTCTAGGAGCGGTAAACGAAAATACGGGATTGGGCAGCACGGATTACCGATGGAAATTTGCAAGTAGGCCCATGTTTACCATTTCTGGTATGACCCGGATTTCAAAACGGGTCTTATTAATCTCGGAGAACTGGTTATTTTCGACGAAAACCGTGAACTACGACAGTGGAACCGGTCAATACGTGAACACCGTTTCAGAATACAATGGTATCCTTTCAGCCGGTGCACGTATTATAGGCCGTCGTTATGCATTTGATGTGGGATTACTCAGTCCTACGACTTCGGAATTTTCAGCAATCCCTTATATTGCTTGTAACATTAAATTCTAAAGACTCTTCAAGTACGCAATACTAATCGGAACAAATTGCTCCTCTTGATTACTTTCGTCTTCGATGAAGCAATGCTCGATGCCGTTCTTCTTCGCAAGCTTGATGATCGCCTTCCAGTTTCCTTGACCCGTTCCTACCGGCACATCATTTTCAGCTGGAGTTCCGCCGGTTAAATCACCCGCCACGCCTTTACGCAAATCTTTCACGTGCATTAACTTGAAACGCGTCGGGTATTTCTTCAATAATTTTTCTGGCATCGCTGCTCCACCGCCGTGCATCGTCCACAACACATCCATTTCGAAAGAAACGTATTCCGGATTCGTGTTTTTAATGATATAATCTAACAGTGTTTCGTCTTTGCCAAAAGGCTGGAATTCATAGCCATGGTCATGGTAGCAAAGCGTCAATCCATTTTCTTTGAATTGCTTTCCCGCTTTGTTGAACAAGGCCACCGCTTTCTCTGCCTCCTCTAAAGTAAACCCTCCGCGCACTTTATGCGGAATCCAGGCACACATCACGAATTTCGCGCCTAGTATTTTCGCGTTAGCAATCGCCTCCGCTGGATTTTCTAATTGCTCGTAACCCACTCCGGTAGACGGGACGCTAATGCCACGATCCGCACACATTTGCTTGAATTGGGCGGGGGTTTGGCCTTTTTGAGCGCCTCCTTCTATTTCGGTGATCCCCATGGATTGAATGAGGTCGAGGGTTTTGGCTACGTCTTTGGGAAACTGATTCCGAAAAGTATAGGCTTGAACACCTATCGGATAGGTGTATAATTTTTGTGCCTGCAGGAACGCGGGTAATGCCAAAAGGCAAACAATTAACAGTTGTTTAATTTTCATAAGTATAGGTTTTGTGTAAAAATGACTTTTTTTTGTGAATTAATTAAGAATCTCAAAAATTATTTTCCGATGCCCATCACCTATATTCCTCAGCCTGAAA
>JBJTMW010000227.1:0-8135 GCA_046070715.1 Aquirufa sp.
GCGTAGAAGATCGAAACGAATGATTGTGTCAAAATATCATCGGCAACCGTCGCCCCTACTTTGGACTCCGAAACCACTTTAGGGCCTTGCGCTGAGAATTCTTTCAACCCGGTTTCTAACGCTGTACGAACCTTATTGTTCGCCGTAATCGACTCGTCTTCCACTAAGTAAGACGTAGTTACTTTTAATTTCGTAGGACCGTTGAAGGTTTTCACTTCCACGCCTTTTCCACCGAAATCATCCGCTAAAGCTTCTTTCACTTTGTCTGTAGGTACGGCTTGGTTGAACTCAACCACGTACGAACGACCACCTTTGAAATCCACCCCTAGGTTGAAACCACCTTGCATAAATAACACGATAGCACCGATCGCGATTAACGACCAAGAGAACCAATACGAATACTTACGCTTTCCGATGAAATCGAAGTTCATTCCTTTGAATAGATCACGTGAAATGAATGTTTCGAATGTCATCTCTTTCTCCTTACCTGCTTTAATCGCACGTTTCGCCATCCAATCAATTAAGATGTGAGAAATATAAACCGAAGTAAATACTGACGTGATCAAACCAATACAAAGCGTTACCCCGAAACCTTTTACTGAACCAGAACCGAAGATAATCAAGATCACACCGATCAATACCGTCGTGATGTTTCCATCCAAAATCGCACTTAAGGCTTTCTCGTAACCTACGTTAATCGCATCTAACAAGCCTTTTCCTTTGTGTAATTCCTCCCGGATACGCTCATTAATCAATACGTTCGCATCGACCGCCATACCTAATGTTAATACGATACCTGCGATACCTGGAAGGGTTAAAGCCGCTTGGATTTGAACTAAAACACCTGCGATAAAGAAGACGTTAAAGAACAAGGCTAAGTTCGCCATCCAACCCGGTGTACCATAGTAACCAATCATGAACACGATCACTAACAAAAGACCTAAGCCCATGGACATATATCCTTGGTTAATTGCTTCAGCCCCTAAAGATGGACCGATAAACGCATCTTCCACGATACGCGTAGGAGCTGGCAATTTACCTGCTTTCAATACGTTCGCTAAATCTTTTGCCTCCTCTACAGAGAAGCTACCTGAGATCGAAGAACGACCACCTGGAATCTCACCATTGATTACTGGAGCTGAATACACATAACCATCTAAAACGATCGCAATACGACGTCCGATGTTCGCACCTGTTAAGTTTTTCCAAATACGAGCACCCGTTCCGTTCATTGCCATCGTCACTTCTGCACGACCTGCTTGATCAAAATCTTGCGCTGCATCTGTGATCACATCACCTTCTAAAGGCGCAGATTGACCTTCGCCTTTTTTCAAAGCCTCTAATGAAAGAATTTCGTCGCCATTCTTCGCTGGAATTCCTTTCGCAGCCCAAGCAAAAGTTAAGTTTGCAGGGAACATCGCTTTCACTTCAGCACGCGCAAATAACGCATTCACACGAGCCGTATCTTTTACATATACACCGATGTTGTTTCCTAAAGGCAAGAATAATTTTGTTAAAGCAGAACCTGCAGACGTATCTGCTTTTGCCTTTCCAGAATCCTTCGTCGCTGGAGCTGCTGCTAATTTGTTTGCCAAAGCATTAGCAGCTGTATCCTTCGTCGCAGGAGCCGCCGCTGGTGCAGCTGCCACTGGTGCCTTCGCTTCTTTATCTAATAAAGCGCCTAAAGCATTTAAGCCAGCACCATATTCGTTCAATTCATAACACTCTACGAATTCTAATTTCGCTGCACCTGATAATAATTTACGTGCACGCTCTGGATTCTCCACACCTGGTAATTCTACCTGAATACGGTTTGTACCTGGAAGACGTTGGATGTTTGGGTTAGCTACACCGAATTTATCGATACGCGCTTGAATGATCTTGTAAACGCGATCTACCGCACCGTCAATTTCCGCATCAATCACCTTCTTCACTTGTGAATCAGTTGAAGTAGAGGAGATTTTTCCGCGGTTCACTGAATTAGCGAATACAGATGCCAACGTTTGGTTAGGAGCCGCCTTCGCGAATTCTTCGTAGAACAATTCGTTAAACGATTTCGTTGAAGTCGCTTGCGCCGCACCTGCCGCTGCTAATGCTTTCTCAAATGCTGGATCGTTTGACTTTCCTGAAAGAGCACGCAAGATCTCCGCTGGAGAAACCTCTAAAACCGCGTGCAAACCACCTTCTAAGTCAAGACCTTTTTGCAACGCATACTGAGTCACTTCTTGTAAGGTATATCCGATATATACGGGTTGTTTCCAAAGGGAATCAATGAAATGCAAACGCTTCGCCGCATCTACTTTGCCATCCGCTGTCGTAGCATACTTAATAGCTTGTTCTTTTAATTGATTAGACTTCCACGTAAACGAAAGGAAGAAAATACATAAGGCTGAAATAATCGTAGACAGCCAAATAATGGCACTTTTGTAACGCATAACTTTAAATTAAATGGTAAATGATAAATGGTGAATGGTGAATGAATGGTAAATGGTGAGTGGTGAGTGGTAGATGGTTCCTCAGAACTGCCCACTGCCCACTGTCCACTGGCTACTGCCCACTGTTTCTCACGGCGCCAGAGTGGCGATAAATTGGGTAAATAAAATTCGTAAGAATTGCGTGCGATGAGTAAATGCAGGCAATTTAATGGCTTGCATCGAGCGCGCAACAAAGAATTCGGTAGGGCTAGTGAAGTTCCAATCTTGTGGAAAATCTAATTGCAGGTTGGTTGCAGCCTGATAAACATGCTGTTCTGCTTTGACAATCGTTTGCTTAGAAGTCTTCTCGGTCTTCACTGCACCTGTTTCCACTGCGAACAGCGAAATAGGCTTAGCCACCAGCCAAAATAGCACGGGGATAAACAGGATGAGATGGAATATTTTAACCTTCTTTTGCATTGTAGGTAGCAAAAATAGGATATTTTTCGCAGAAATCAATTCTCCGGGTAATTTTCGTAATTTTGGGGTGTAAAATACGCGCATGTTTAACTACAAAGACCCTTCTTACATACAAGCTTTCATTCAATCAGCCCTACGGGAAGATGTGGGTGACGGCGATCACACCTCCCTTTCTACTGTGCCTTCAGACGCGGTAGGAACGGCAGAATTAAAGGTAAAAGATCGGGGTGTTTTGGCTGGAGTAGAGCTTTCTTTAGCTATTTTCAAAGAAGTAGATCCCGCCTTACAAGTGAAGGTATATATACACGATGGAACCTGGATCGAGCCTGGACAAGTGGTTTTAGAAGTGAGCGGATCCTCCCAATCGATATTGAAAGCGGAGCGTTTGGTATTGAATTGTATGCAACGGATGTCTGGGATTGCGACTTACACCCGGTCTTTGGTCAACATCTTAGAAGGAACTAGAGCGAAATTACTTGATACGAGAAAGACGACACCTAACTTCCGTTTGGCCGAAAAATGGGCCTGCAAAATAGGCGGAGCGGTAAATCACCGCTATGGATTGTTCGACATGATCTTGATCAAGGATAATCACGTGGACTTTGCAGGGGGAATTAAGCAGGCCTTGGAAAAAGCCTTTAGCTATAATAAGACGCTTAAAAAGCCTTTAGACATTGAAATCGAAGTACGAAACGAGACCGAATTAGACGAAGTGATGGCCATCGGTGGTGTTCAGCGTATTATGTTAGACAACTTTACGCCTGATCGCCTCCGCGACGCGATTCGCAAGATTAACGGACGCTTCATAACGGAAGCCTCCGGTGGAATTACCGAAAAAACACTCCGCGCTTATGGCGAAACGGGGGTTGATTATATTTCCGTGGGGGCTTTAACCCACCAAGTGAAGAGTTTAGATTTAAGCCTAAAAGCGAAATGAATTTACAAGAAGAAGCTACCTCTGTGGGCTACATTGCCCGTTCTACCCCTAAAGGAGTCGAACTCATCACCGAAATCCAACGATTGAAGAAGGAGAAAAATGCGGTGATTTTGGCGCACTATTATGTGGATGGTGAAATCCAAGAACTGGCAGATTACGTAGGCGACAGCTTGGGTTTATCCCAGGCTGCTGAGAAAACAGAGGCGGATTTAATCGTCTTCTGTGGCGTTCATTTTATGGGTGAGACAGCGAAAATCTTGAACCCCACGAAAAAAGTGGTCGTTCCGGATTTTAATGCAGGGTGTTCTTTGGCAGACTCCGTTCCAGTAGCTGAATTTGCGGCTTTGAAAGCAAAACACCCGAACGCGATCGTGGTTTCCTATATTAACTGTTCAGCCGATATCAAGGCGATGACGGACATCATCTGTACCTCTTCCAATGCGGTTCAAATCGTGGAGTCTATTCCTGCGGATCGCGAAATCATCTTCGCTCCAGATGCGAACTTAGGTCGCTATGTGGCGCACAATACGGGACGTGAGTTAATCCTTTGGGAAGGGGCTTGCATGGTCCACATCGATATTTCTTTGGAAAAATTAGCGGTATTAAAGCAAGAATACCCGGATGCGTTGTTGATCGCTCACCCGGAATGCAAGGAAGTAATCTTGAAAGAAGCGGATTATGTAGGTTCGACGACGGCCCTCTTGAAATTCGTGGAAACGTCGCCTAATTCGACCTTCATCGTGGCAACTGAGGCGGGCATCTTGCATAAGATGAAGCAATCCGTGCCGCACAAGCACTTGATTCCGGCACCTGCAAACGAGCAAAATACCTGTGCATGCAGCGAATGTCCGTACATGAAGATGAATACGCTAGAGAAATTGTATAATGCTTTGTATTACGAGCTACCCGAAATCAATTTACCCGAAGAAACGCGCGTTCCTGCCTACAAGGCTTTGAAAGCCATGTTAGAAGTTTCGGCTTAGTCGTTTAATTCGAAAACGGCTTCGATTTCGACCGGAATATTATCCGGCAAAGTCCCCATTCCCACCGCGGAACGAACGCCTATGCCATTTTCTTCTCCCCACACCTGGGCGAATAATTCACTACATCCATTGATCACGTAGGGATGGCGCAAGAAATCGTCCGTCGCATTGACCATACCTAAGACTTTGATGACGCGTTTGATGCGATTCAATGATCCTAGCTGCGCTTTTAAGGTGGCCAAAATCGCTAAGCCCACCTGGCGCGCCGCTAATTTCCCTTCCTCGATATCTAAATCCGCACCGATGCGACCGATGATCAATGACCCATCTTCTTGTACGGTCCCGTGGCCTGAAACATAGTAAAATTGACCTACCAGTAAACCCGGTTTGTATACGCCTAACGGTTTAGGTGCCGGAGGTAGCGTCAGGCCTAAGGCTGCAAAATTCTCTTCTGGACTAGTTTTTGCCATGTAATTGTCTGATTATTTCGGAGATTAAGCCCGTCCAACCGGTTTGGTGGTTTGCGCCTAACCCTTTTCCCGTATCTCCATCGAAATATTCGAAGAAGAGATGTGAATCTTTAAAATGCGGATCTTTAAACTTATCGTATTCGCCATACATGGGAATTTTTCCGTGTTTATCTGGTACAAACATGGCTAATAATCGCTCAGAAACGCCACGCGCGGCGTCTTTGATGTTCATCATTTCCCCCGAATTCGTGGGATATTCTACCTCATAATCAGAACCATAATAGTCAGAAAACTTCGATAAGGAGTCCAAAATCAAGTAATTCATAGGAAACCAAATAGGCCCACGCCAGTTCGAATTTCCCCCAAACATATCTCCAGTAGACTCTGCCGGCGTATAATCTACTTGCAGGGTTCCTCCCTCGTATGCAAATTTGTAGGGATTCTCTTTATGGTATTTAGATAAAGATCGAATGCCAAAATCCGACAAGAATTCCGATTCATCAAACATCCTTTTCATGATCATCTTCATCCGGTGACCACGCAAAATCGAAAGCAAACGGGTCTCCCCTTTTCCTGGCTCGTACCAGCGCGAAATTAAATTCGCTAAGTCAGGACGGTTATTTAATACCCATTCCACGCGGCGTTTGAAGGCCGGAAGTTTCTCTAACATATCTGAAGTCAAGGTCTCCACCGCAAAAAGTGGAATCAAACCTACCATGGAGCGCACTTTCAACAATTCAGCCGACCCATCTTCCTTATGCAACATATCATAATAGAATTGGTCGTCTTCATCCCAAAGATTTAATTTATCGCCACCGATCGATTGCATCGCTCCAGCAATGTGCAAGAAGTGCTCGAAGAATTTAGAGGCCATGTCTTGATAAACTGGATTTTCCAAAGCGATTTCGCAGGCGATACGCAACATATTTAGGCTGTACATCGCCATCCAGCCTGTTCCGTCTGCTTGTTCCAGGTGTCCTCCGGTCGGTAATTCAGCGGAGCGATCGAACACCCCGATGTTATCCATTCCTAAGAATCCACCCCCAAAAATGTTATTTCCTCCTTCGTCTTTCAGGTTCACCCACCAAGTGAAATTCAATAATAACTTATGGAAAATTCGTTCCAGGAAGATTACGTCCCCTTTTCCGCCATTCATTTCCTTGTCGATCTCGTATACTTTCCAGGTTGCCCAAGCGTGAACCGGTGGGTTAACGTCAGAGAAGGACCACTCGTAGGCCGGAATTTGGCCGTTCGGGTGCATGTAGTATTCGCGGAGGATAACGGCTAGCTGTCTTTTGGCAAAATCAGGATCTAATCTGGCCAAAGGCAAGGTATGGAACGCTAAATCCCAAGCCGCAAACCACGGGTACTCCCATTTATCTGGCATCGATAAAATATTCGCCGCATACATGTGCCTCCAGGTACTATTTCGGCCATTTTTCCGACTCGCATCTGGCTTCGGCATCGAAGGATCTCCCTTAATCCACTCAAACACATTATAGTAATACCACTGTTTCGTCCACAACATTCCGGCATAGGCCTGGCGTTGCAAGGATCGCAAATTATCGTCCTCAATTCCCTTCTGCAATTCCGCATAGAATTGATCTGCGTCGATGATTCGGTCCTCGAATATTTGGTCGAAATCTGCGAATGGCTCTCGCTGAGTCACATTACTCAAACGCAAACGGTAGACTTTCTTCCCTCCAGCTGGAATTTTATCCGTGTATTTTACAGACGCTTTCGTCCCGATATGGTTCGGATTGACGGCGTGCTTTTGCTTGTTTACAATGTAATCGTTAATCCCATCTTTCGTAAAATGGGACAGGTTATCCGAGTGATGTAAACGCTGAAAATTGGTCTCGTTATCGCAGAAAAGGAATTCATCTGCATCTTCCGCGTACAACTTAAAACGGCCCACCACGCGGTGATCTACTTCGATAAAGGAGTTACCCACCCCCGTTAAGAGTGGCTTGTAATTATACTTTTCATATCCCCAGCACCACGTATTTCGGTACCAAATCGTAGGCAAAACCGTGATAGGCGCTGCCACTTTAGAGCGATTTTCTACCGTTACCTTAATAAGAATATCTTGCTCGTCCGCTTTCGCATATTCGATGGAGATATCGAAGTATTCATTATTGTCAAAAACCCCGGTATCCAATAGCTCGTATTCCGGCTCTTTTCGGTTACGTTTCTGTGACTCGTCGATCAGCTTTTGGTAAGGAAAAGTATGCTGCGGATACTTGTACAGCATTTTTTGGTAGGAATGCGTAGGCGTTGAATCTTGGTAATAATAGAGTTCTTTCACGTCCTCCCCATGATTCGACTCCGCTCCCGTTAACCCGAAAAATCGCTCTTTCAGAATATGATCCCGGTGATTCCAAAACGCGAACGCAAAGCAAACGTGTTGTTTATTGTCCGAAATTCCGCCTATCCCCTCTTCTCCCCAGCGGTATGCTTTCGAACGAGCCATATCATGGGTAATCGTCCCCCAGGCATTCCCATGGGCAGAATAATCCTCTCTCACCGTTCCCCATTGACGCTCGGTCAAGTAGGGACCCCACTTTTTCCACCCTTTATTATCGTTTCGTAATTGCAATCGTGCGCGCTCCGCTCCCAATCCTGACATAATAGATCTTTAATGTATAAATTCGTAACTTAGGTATAAATGCAAAGACCAATTTACGTAAATTGCCTCTAAAATCAGCAAATAAACGATGAAAAAACTCCTCTACCTATCTCTTCTTTTGACCTTTTTCGCTTGTAAAAAGTCAGACGAACCCTCTTCCGAATTAGCCAAAATCGTAGGCGACTATTACGAAGAGCAATTAAAACTCAATCCCGGCTCAGC